>NZ_JBPYUI010000010.1:3820-193450 GCF_051858335.1 Klebsiella sp. K47 | reverse complement strand
GCCGCTGCGCCTGGGCGAGTTCACTGCACTGCAGCTGGCGGTCTCCAGCCAGCCCGCGCTGTGGCGCTGCCCGCTGATCGCTTTAAGTGACAACGTCACGTTACTGCGCGAGTTTTTGCTGGATGAAGCCCCCGGCAGCCTGATGGCCGGCCTGCGCCAGCGCCGGCTGGCCGGGGATGTGGCGCTGAACTGGCTGTATCAGGATCGGCACCTCGGCTGGCTGGCGCTGGTCTTCGCCAGCGACCGGCCGGAAGAGGTCGACCGGCAGATAACCCACTGGCTGCAGGCGCTACAGCAAACGACGCCTGAGCAGCAGCTACACTACTATCAGCTATCCCGCCGCCGCTTTCAGGCGCTGTCGCCTCTCGATCAGCTGCGCCAGCGGGCATTCGGCTTTGCCCCCGGCGCGCCGCCCGCCGGGTTCGCCGATTTTTGCTCCGCCCTGCAGGCCGCCCCGTCGGTCAGCCTGGCCTGTCAGACCGTTTCCCCAGGGGAGCCTGTTGCCACCCAGGGCTTTAGCCTGCCGCTTAGCCGCTGGCGCCGCCGCCCTGAGTCTGACCCGGCGCTGGCGTTCGCTTTTTATCCGCAGGCCGCTGGCGATCTCGTTGCCAAATGCCCGGAGAAAGCCGCGCCGCTGCTCCACCTCCCGTCACCGGGAGAGCCGCCGAGGCTCCTGCTGCGACCGCCCTTCTACTGCTCGCCCGATCAGGCCGAGGGGCTGGCGCGTGGGGAACAGCTGCGCCCACTGCTTGCCGCCCTGCGCCATGCCGGGGGACACGGCGAGTGGCATCTGTTCGACGGCAGCTGGCAGTTGACCCTCCAGCTGCCGGAGCCCGGCCGACGGCCGGAGGCGATCCTGCAGGCCATCCTGCGGCAGCTCGCGCTCCCGGTCGCCTCGCTGACCCCACCGCCGGAAAGTATCGCTATCCGTCATCTCATGGCTCAACTCCCCGAACGGCTGGGTACATCCGGGCATCAGAAAGGTTGGCTGGCGGCCCTGGCCGGCGGCAGCGCAGAAGATGCGCAGTGGGTAGCGCGTCAGCTGAGCCTGATTACCGCCCCGGTTAATCCGCCGATGCCCGCTCCGGCGCCCTGCCGCCGCGGCGTCGAACGTCTGGTTTATCCGGGAGGCGATACGGCGCTGCTGGTCTTCATTCCGCTGCCGGATGGCGCCTCGCTGGCGGCCCTGCGGCTGCTGGCGCAGCATTGTGAGCCGCTATTTTTCCAGCGCCTGCGGGTGGAGCAGCAGATTGGCTATGTGGTGAGCTGCCGCTATCAGCGGGTCGCCGATCGCGACGGGCTGCTGATGGCGCTCCAGTCCCCGGATCGCCTCGCCGGGGAATTGCTGCGCTGTGGTAAAGACTTTCTGCGCCAGCTGGCCCCCATGGATGAGGCGACCTTCAGACCGCTACAGCAGCGCCTGGCCGCTCAGACCCGCGCCAGGAGGCCGCCAGAGGCGCGGGCGCTGTCCGCCCTGCGTCAGGAGTATGGTTTACCAGAGCTAACGCCGCAGGCGGTTGACGCGCTGCGCTTTGCAGAGGTGGCCGATCTGGCACGCGAAATGACCCGCCGGCGTCGCCGCTGGCAGGTGCTATTCACGACAGGGGATTAATGGCCGGGGGCATCCGGGGTCAGAAAGGCGCTGACGAAGCGCGTAAGGATCGCCGCGCCCTGCGGGCTCTCCTGCACCTCGTCGTGTAACCGCTGCGCGTCAATACCTTCCGCCTGCAGCACCGCCTCCCGGTAGCGGATCAGCGAACGGGCTATCGGCGCGGTAAATTCCGGGTGAAATTGCGTAGAGACCGCGTGCGGCCCATAGCGCACAATCTGGTGGGGATCGTGGGAGGACGCGGCCAGCACCGTGGCCCCTTCCGGCAGACGAGTCACGGTTTGCAAATGGCTCAGATGCGCAGGAAATGTGGCCGGCAGGCCGATCAGCAGCGGATCATCGATACCCCATGGCGACAGCGTAATGGTTTGGCTGCCGCTTTCCCGCCCGCCAGGATGATACGCCACCTCGCCCCCCAGGGCATGGGCCATCAGCTGATGACCATAACAAACGCCGAACAGCGGCATGTGGATAGCCACCGCCTGCCGGATCCAGTCGGCGGTCCGTTCGCTCCACGCCAGACGATCGGTTACCATCGCCCACGAGCCGGTTAGCACCGCTATGGTCTGGTTATCCGGCGTCGGCAGCGGTTCATCTTCAAACACCCGCACCGTGGTGAGCTGCGTCTGCCACGGCGCCAGCAGCGTGCGAAACCAGCGCGGCAGATCGCCATGCGCCTGGCGAATGGCCGTCGGCGGCGTGCCGGTCTGGACCAGCAGTAATCGGTTACGTGTCACCTTTTCTCCTCGCTCCGGGTCATGTTCCCGTAAAACACTATGCCGCCGGGAAGACGATGGGACAAATAACCAATTACTATGGACGATGCGCCTGCGGAATAAGTCCTGTCGCTTACTGGGCATCGGCGCTATCACGCTGCGGCACATCGGCTGCCGCCGAAGATGCCTGCTGCGGGACAAAAATATGGTCCAGGATGGCGCGCGCCGTCGGTCCGGCTACCACCCCATCCCCGCCGCCGTTCTCCAGAATCAGCGCCATCGCCACCTTCGGATGCTGATAAGGGGCAAACAGGGTGTAGAAGATATGGTCGCGCAGACGCACCGGGATCATTTTGGCGTTATAGGTCTGGTTTTGCTTCAGGCTAAAGACCTGCGAGGTCCCGGACTTCGCCGCGATCTGATACGGCGCAGTATGAAACAGCTTATAGCCGGTGCCGTTGGGCTGATTCGCCATCCCATACATGCCGTTGCGCACAATGCCCCAGTACGGGGATTTCGGGTCACCCACCTGCGGCAGGTTCGCCGGCTGCTGATAACGTTCCACATGGTTGCCCTGCTTCATCGAATAGAGCAGATGCGGATCCTGTACTTTACCATTGTTCAGCAGAGTGGTAAGCGCCTTCACCATCTGGATCGGGGTGGCGATCCAGTACCCCTGGCCGATGCCGACCGAGATGGTGTCCCCCTGATACCAGGGCTTTTTATGCACCCGCTGTTTCCACTCCCGGCTGGGCAGCACCCCGGCGTACTCCTCATTAAGGTCGATGCCGGTGGACTGGCCGTAGCCGAACTTGCTCAGCCATTCATGGATCCGGTCAATGCCCATCTCGAAGGCGACCTGATAGAAAAAGGTGTCAGCCGACTCTTCGATGGCTTTAGTCACGTTGAGCATGCCGTGGCCGGTCTTCAGCCAGTCGCGGTAGCGGCGTTGCGTGCCCGGCAGCGTCCACGTCGGCGCGCCGAAGAAGGTGGTGTTCGGGGTGATGACCCCTGCGGAGAGCGCCGACAGCGCCATATAGGGCTTCACCGTCGAGGCCGGGGGATACAGCCCCTGGGTGACGCGGTTGATCAGCGGCCGGTCCGGATTATCGAGCAGCGATTTATAGGCCTGATAGCCAATGCCTTTGACGAACGGATTAGGATCGTAGCTGGGGCTGGAGACCATCGCCAGCACGCCGCCATCCCGCGGGTCGACCACCACTACTGCCGCCCGCTGTCCCTTCAGCACCGACTCAATGTACTGCTGGAGATGAAGGTCGAGAGTCAGATAGAGGTTTTTTCCGGCCACCGGCGGCACCTCTTTCAGTAGACGCACCACCCGGCCGTGGTTATCCACCTCCACTTCCTGATAGCCGGTGGTGCCGTGGAGCGCTTTTTCATAATAGCCCTCGATGCCCTGCTTACCGATATTGCGGTCGGCGGCGTAGTTCTCCTCTTCGCCGTTTTTCGCCAGCCGCTGCAGATCGCTGTCGTTGATTTTCGACACATAGCCCACCACGTGCGCCAGCTCTGCGCCGTAGGGGTATTCCCGTTGTTGGTAGCTCTCCACCGTCACGCCGGGGAAACGGAATTCGTTGACCGCGAAGCGGGCCACCTCCACATCGCTGAGGTCTGACTTGAGGGTGACCGCTTTGTAGCGGCTGGTGTGGTGCATATCGTCGCGAAAGCTGGCGATGTCGTCCGGCGTCAGGTCGACGATAGGCGTCAGCTGCTGCAACAGCGCGGCCATATCGGGAATTTTGCTCGGGATCACCTGCAGGCGATACAGGGTGATATTCTGCACCAGCGGAATGCCGTTGCGATCGAATATCAGCCCGCGGCTGGGGGCGATGGGCAGCATTTTGATGTCGTTCTGGTTTGACCGGGTCTGGTAAAAATCATGCTGCTCCACCTGCAGATGGTAGAGGTTAACGATCAGCACGCCAAAGCAGACCACCACCAGCAGAAAAGCAATTGCGGCCCGGCGGATAAACAGCATCTCTTCCGCGGAGTGGTCGCGAATTTCATCTCTCAAAAGGGGCATTAGCGGTACATCACCTGAATCACTGGAAAAGCCAACGGCGTAACGGCCGGGAAGCATAGCCTTATCGCAGCGCCAGCCCTACTGAAAGGTTGCTAATGATCTGGCAGAAATGTTTCAGCATGTTAGAGGGATCGTTATTCTTAACCTTGCCCGTGACGCGTCAGGCTATATTCACGATGCCCGACGCGTCGGCGCAGCTCACTGTTCTGCGCGGGCCGCCTCGTGGGAGGTAGCCGACTTCCCTGAGGTGTAGATTAAGTACAGCGCGAGGGCCAGACATATCACCGCCGCCAGTCGCGCCGGCGAGAACGCCATCGTGCTATTGCCCAGCCAGCCAAAGTTGTCGATCAGCAGGCTCATCGTCAGCTGGCCAAAGATCACCGCCACGGTAGCCGTAGCGGTGCCTATCCGCTGCACCGCCAGCACCATAATGACGATGTAGGGCACGCCGCAAAAAGCGCCCAGCAGCTGCCACTTAGGCACCTGTAGCAGGTTTACCGACGTCGCTGGAGCAAAAAACAGGATCAGCAATCCCGTCACCAGCGCGCCGGTGGCGAAGGTTAAAAAGGCGCTGCGCAGCACCCCCACCTGGCTGCCAAGACGGCCATTTATCGCCGCCTGGACGCTAAGCAATGCGCCGCCGCACAGTGCCAGAATGATCACTATCGTATCCATTTCCCCTCCTTAACCCAGAGCCACCAGCAGTAACGCCGCCATAATCAACATCAGCGCCATGGCGCGCCGCGGATCGATTTTGCGCCGTGGGCTGCCGAATAACCCGTAATGGTCGATCGCCAGGCTTTTCGCCACCTGACCCGCCAGGATGCCGATCATGGTCATGGCAATACCAATCACCGGCGTCGCCACGGTCAAGATCACCACGTACCCCGCTCCCAACAGACCACCGGTGAGTTGCCAGCCGGGCAGAGAAAAGAACGACGGGCTGCTACGCGGGCTGAAAAAGAGCATCAGAAAAAAGGTTAACACTGCGCCAATCCCAAAGATGCTCATGGTTGCCCACAGATCCCCCATCTGGCTCGCCAGCGGCCCCAGCAGGCCGGCCTCGACCGATAATCCCATGCCGCCGGCAATCACTAATAAAATGAATAATAACGCCATTACTGCGCCTCCTCTGTACAACAGGCGGCTGAGGATAAAACAGCGTGCTGATGCGATAAACGGTATAATGCAGAAAACACTATTGCAGGAATTGCACAGATGGCCGATGCCAGCAGCGTCGATTTTCGCGCCCTTCAGCTTTTCATCGCGGTTTACGATAACCAGAGTTTTTCCGTAGTGGCCCGCCGCGAAGGGGTCTCTCCCTCGCTGATCTCGCGAACCATCCAGCAGCTGGAAGATGCCCTCGGGCAGCAGCTGTTCTACCGCAACACCCGTGCCGTGGTACCGACCGAAGCAGGACGCTTTTTCGCAGCGTCCGCCCGCGAACTGCTGGGACAGTACGCCGACGCGCAACGGGCGTTACAGGATCGGGCACAGGTCCCCGGCGGACTGGTGCGGATCAATGCGCCGGTCTATTTTGGTCAGCGTCATATCGCCCCCTGGCTTCCGGAACTGGCGGCCCGGCATCCCAAACTGCAGTTTGACCTGATGCTGACCGACGATTTTATCGATCCCCATCGCGATGCGACGGATATCCTTTTTCGCATCAGCAGCCTGCCGGACGCGGGCTATCACGCCAGAGTGTTTGGCAGCCAGCGCTATTACCTGACCGCCTCCCCGGAGTATGTTTCACGGTACGGCAGCCCGACTTCGCCGGAGGCATTGCATCAACATCGCACGCTGGTGTATGGCGGTTCGCAGGGAGCCAACCGCTGGCTGTTTCGCCAGCGCGAAGAGGCATGGGTGCACTATCCGTTGACCCCGCTCATGACCTCGAACAATGCCGATGCCCTGCTCACTTCAGCCATCGGCGGGATGGGGATCGTGTTATTTCCCGACTGGATGGTCAGCGGGGCGCTGCACAACGGGACATTAGTCACGCTGATGGATCGCTATTCGGCGGCCATCAGCCACACGCCATCGTATATCGCGGCGATTTATCCTTATACCCGCCATCCCTCTCTCAACGTGCGGACAGTGATTGACTATTTTGCCGACGTGTTTGGATCGCCGCCCTACTGGCAGCGCTAATGCGAGATTCGTAGTAAAACTTGTCATATCTCAAACAATTAGCATTCCTTCGCCCAGCTTGACGCGAATCGTTTCCTTTGCCGCCTCGTTACGGCTATGGTTACTAATGAGGTTAATCTCAATCTCCAGGCCGACACGGTCCCACCAGGGGGTTGCCTAACCCTTCATTGAACGGAAATAGCTATTAAATCCGTAGATTCATTCAAATATCGCTTATTGGTAGCAGTGTATATCGTAACGGCATTCACAAAAGCAAACGGAGCCTGATATGAGCACGTCTAACGACCCATCCAACAATGCATCCGCCGGGAAGTGCCCTTTCCACGCCGAGACGCCAAAACAGAGCGCCGGCAGCGGCACCGCCAACCGCGACTGGTGGCCGAACCAGCTGCGTGTCGATCTGTTAAACCAGCACTCCAATCGCTCCAACCCGTTGGGTGAGAATTTTAACTACAGGGAAGAGTTTAAAAAGCTCGATTACTCCGCGCTGAAGGCTGATCTCAGAGCGCTGCTGACCGATTCGCAAGAGTGGTGGCCGGCAGACTGGGGTAGCTATATTGGCTTGTTTATTCGTATGGCCTGGCACGGCGCCGGCACCTACCGCACCGTTGACGGTCGCGGCGGCGCAGGTCGTGGACAGCAGCGCTTTGCCCCCCTGAACTCCTGGCCTGACAACGTCAGCCTCGATAAGGCCCGCCGTCTGCTGTGGCCGGTGAAACAGAAATATGGCCAGAAAATCTCCTGGGCCGACCTTTACATGCTGGCGGGTAACGTCGCTCTGGAAAACGCCGGCTTCCGCACCTTTGGCTTTGGCGCCGGTCGCGAAGACGTCTGGGAACCGGATCTCGACGTCGACTGGGGCGATGAGAAAGAGTGGCTGGCCCACCGTCATCCGGAAAGCCTGGCGAAACAGGCCATCGGCGCCACCGAAATGGGTCTGATTTATGTCAACCCGGAAGGTCCGAACGCCAGCGGCGAGCCGCTGTCCGCCGCGGCGGCCATTCGCGCCACCTTCGGCAATATGGCGATGGACGATGAAGAGATCGTCGCGCTGATCGCCGGCGGCCATACGCTGGGCAAAACCCACGGCGCCGCAGAAACCAGCCACGTCGGCGCCGAGCCGGAAGCCGCGCCGCTGGAAGCGCAGGGTCTGGGCTGGCACTCCAGCTACGGCAGCGGCGCAGGCGCGGACGCCATCACCTCCGGTCTGGAAGTGGTCTGGACGCAGACGCCCACCCAGTGGAGCAACTACTTTTTCGAAAACCTGTTCAAATACGAATGGGTGCAGACCCGCAGCCCGGCTGGCGCGATCCAGTTCGAAGCCAAAGACGCGCCGGAGATTATCCCGGATCCGTTTAACCCGGAGAAAAAGCGCAAACCGACCATGCTGGTCACCGACCTGACCCTGCGCTTCGACCCGGAGTTTGAAAAAATCTCCCGCCGCTTCCTCAACGATCCGCAGGCCTTTAACGAGGCGTTCGCCCGGGCGTGGTTCAAGCTGACCCACCGTGATATGGGGCCAAAATCCCGTTACCTCGGGCCGGAAGTGCCGAAAGAAGATCTGATTTGGCAGGATCCGCTGCCGGCAGCGACCCATCAGCCGAGCGCGGAAGATATCGCCAGCCTGAAAACCGCCATCGCCGGCGCCGGCCTGTCGGTCAGTGAGCTGGTCTCGGTCGCCTGGGCGTCCGCCTCCACCTTCCGCGGCGGCGATAAACGCGGCGGCGCTAACGGCGCGCGTCTGGCGCTGGCCCCGCAGAAAGACTGGCCGGTTAACGCCATCGCCAGCCGGGTGCTGCCGACCCTGCAGGCGATCCAGCGCGCCTCCGGCAAAGCGTCGCTGGCCGATATTATCGTGCTGGCCGGCGTGGTCGGCGTTGAGCAGGCGGCCGCTGCCGCCGGCGTCAGCGTCAATGTGCCGTTTACCCCAGGCCGCGTCGACGCTCTGCCTGAGCAGACCGACGTCGAGTCGTTTGATCTGCTGCAGCCGCTGGCGGATGGCTTCCGCAACTATCGCCGTATCGAAGGCGGTGTCTCGACGGAAACCCTGCTGATCGATAAAGCGCAGCAGCTGACGCTAACCGCCCCGGAAATGACCGTGCTGGTCGGTGGCTTGCGCGTACTGGGCGCGAACTACGACGGCAGCAAACACGGGGTGTTTACCGACCGCGTCGGCGTGCTCAGCAATGACTTCTTCGTCAATCTGCTTGATATGGCTACCGTCTGGAAAACGGCCGATGATAACGCGGAGCTGTTTACCGGCAGCGACCGTAAAACCGGCGAAGCGAAGTACAGCGCCACCCGCGTGGATCTGGTGTTTGGCTCCAACTCGGTACTGCGCGCCCTGGCGGAAGTGTACGCCTGCGCCGACGGGCAGCAGAAGCTGGTGCATGACTTCGTTGCCGCCTGGACCAAGGTGATGAACCTCGACCGCTTCGATCTGTAATCCTCTCGCCCCGGCTCCCGCCGGGGCGTTTTCCTTATACCGCCCGCGGCAGCTGTTGCAGGCGACTCCGCGTTCGTTGAATATCCTCCAGTTCCACCCCTGCCACCAGCGTCTCCAGGTCGCAGCGGGTCACCAGCAGCAGGCGGATCTGCTTTTCATACAGCACATCAATCACATTGATAAAGCGCTGCTGGGCCGCCGGCCCCACCGTAGCCAATGGCGGCACCTCGTCCAGTAGCCAGACGGCATAGCTTTCGCAGAGCGTCAGATAGTCCATCACCGCCGTGGCGGCCTGACAAAGCTGGGTAAAGGTGAAGTGCAGCAACGCGGGCGACGCCGCGGCCGCCAGCAGCGTGCGATAGCCTACCGTCAGCGAAACCGGTTCGCCAGGCAGCGACGGCAGGTCATACAGCTGACGCTGTTGTGCATTCGGATTAACCCACATCCGCCCGCTGCAGAAGGCGTTATCCTGGCTCAGATGCCGTTCGCGATAATCCTCCTCGCCGTTCAGCGCCACCACCGTTAGATGGGCGCGGATCAGCGCGATCGACGGTAAAAAGCGATCGTGATACAGCGGATTGGGCAGCAGCATCTCCGGCGGGTAGTTTGAGGTGGCCAGCAGCACGATACCGTGTTGAAAGAGGTGTTCCAGCAAGGCTTTAATCAGCATGGCGTCGCCGGGGTCGTGCAGATGAAATTCGTCGAAGCATAGCAGGCGGCAACCGGATGTCATCTGCCTCATCACCGTCTGCAGGTCGGGCGCTCCGGGGGCATTCAGCCGCTGGTGCAGTTCGCGGAAGAAGTGATGAAAATGGACCCGCCGCCTGGCGGCGAGCGGCAGGCTGGCGAAAAAGTGGTCGAGGATAAAGCTTTTCCCTCGCCCGGTACGTCCCCAGACGTACACCCCCTGCGGCCTGCCTGTCGTGGACACCAACTGCTGACCGAGGGCGTCAAGGCGGGCGATGAGTGACAGCTGATCGTCGTCCAGCGTCAGACGCGCCCGCGCCGCCTGCTCGGCCATCACGCGGGTAAAACGAAAATCAGCCGTCACCTCTGTGGGACCAGATTCCGAGGGTACACATCCATTATTTAACATTCTTATAACCTCCTGCGAGGAGGCCATTCTAGCCGCTTTCCCGCGGGATGGCGAATCGCGCGACGAGCGGCCATTTCCGCTGCTCCGCCGCCAGCCCCTACGCCTCTCCGACACGCCAGTGCACCGATGTGACGTTCTGCTGAACGCCCATCTGCGCCATAATTTGCGCCAGCGTTTTTTGGTGCTGCTTATGGCTAATCAGCTGCGCGCAAATCTCCAGATGGTCCGCGGTGTCCGCCGCCGCCGACTGCAATCCCTGCAGGGTAAACCGCTGCTGCTGCGCAATATTCAGCAACAGCTGACGCACGGCATTTTCATGTTCGCGCAGACAGGTGACGCGTAAGACATAGCGTTTCTCTTCGTCACCGGCCCCCGGCAAGGCATGAATGCGCTGCGCCGCCTCGCGCAGCAGGATATTGGCGCACAGAATAATCAGCGTAGCCGCCGTCGCGTTCCAGAACTGTCCCAGGCCGCAGAGTACGCCGATCCCGGCCGAACACCACAGCGTGGCGGCGGTATTGAGGCCGCGGACGTTCATGCCATCACGCATAATCACCCCTGCCCCAAGGAAGCCGATACCGGAGACGATCTGCGCTGCAATACGCCCCGGGCTGTCCGGCGAGGCCGACATCGCGCTGAGAATAAACACCGCCGCGCCGGTGGCCACCAGGGCATTGGTGCGTAAACCGGCCATACGTTGTCGCCACTGTCTTTCCGCGCCGATCAGCGCCCCCAACAACATTGCCGCGAGTAAATGTGTCATATAAGGAAATACCATCGCGCCTTCCTCCAGAAAACAGAAAGCCAAAAATTACAGATGTAGCGCTCAGCCGCGCCGGGCGATTAGCGGGTGGATGATGGTGGAGGAAATAAGGGTCTGGAAAACATAAACATAACGCTGCCTCTCGCGCTCAATGGCGCATAAATTATTGAGGGAGGCAATCCGGAACTGAGAGATTGCTGCCCGCCGGGATGGCAAGCAGCGAAATGATCGCGTTAGCTTGCCGGAAAATCGCAATAAGGGTGACTGTCCAACGTATGACTCCTGAATAAAAGTGGGCACATTATAGCCCGGGGTAATGATGGGTAAAGCACGAAAACGCCGCCGGTGACGATTCGTTTAGTTTGTCTTTCGCGGGTCCTGCGTAGCGTGACATCGCCAGGCGACTAAAATGCCGTCAGCGGTGATTTACTTCAATTCCGTCGCTGGGATGCGGCGAAAACCAGCATGAATATCATCTTTATGTCTCCCCAGCGCGATCTTACGCTAAAGAATGTCGCTAAGGCTAAGGATTAAAAATTTAAAACTATTAACAATCAATTAACATTAGCAGGCAAACCATTCTTCCTGAGGAACACAACACCATGTCTACCACCCAGGTTCTCGGCGAAACGCCCTATGCTTCGCCAGGACAACCGCACGCCAGCTTAACCGGACGCATTGATGCGCTGCCCGCCTCATTTGGGTTATGGTCGTTTATTACCCTGCTCTCACTTGGCGGCTTCTTTGAGCTCTACGATCTCTTCCAGACCGGGTATATCAGCGCGGGCCTGCTGGCGGAGGGCATTTTCCACACCGGACAGGCGGGCATCTTCGGCATCGCCGACCAGGCGGCCTTCGCCTCCGCCACCTTTATGGGGCTGTTTATCGGCGCCAGTCTGCTGGCGCCGCTGGCGGACAAACTGGGCCGCCGCCTGACCTTTATGGTGGCGCTCGCCTGGTACGGTCTTTTTTCGCTGCTGATGGCGACGCAGAGTAGCGCTGAAGGGGTGATCTTCTTCCGCTTTCTGGTGGGGATCGGCCTCGGCATTGAGCTGGTGACCATTGATACCTATCTCAGCGAATGGGTGCCAACCCATCTGCGCAATAAAGCCTTTGCCTTTGCCTTCTTCATCCAGTTCCTCTCGGTTCCGGCGGTGGCGCTGATGTCCTGGATGCTGGTGCCGACCACCCTGTTCGGCCTCAGCGGCTGGCGCTGGGTGATCATCTTTGGCGCACTGTTCTCACTGGCGATCTGGTTTATCCGCAAAAAGCTACCGGAGTCAGCCCGCTGGCTGGAAAGCAAAGGGCGGCATGATGACGCGCATACGGTGATGTGTGAGATGGAAGCCCGCTGCGGCCTGACGCCGTCGCCGAAGCATGCGCATGCGGCACAGAGCGTCGTCAAACGCGGCACCTTCCGCGAAATCTGGGCGCCGCAGTATCGGCAGCGCACCCTGATGCTGATGGTGATGAACTTCTTCCAGGCGATCGGTTTCTTCGGCTTTGGCAACTGGCTGCCGGCGCTGCTCTCCGGTCAGGGCGCCAGCATCACCCATAGCCTGCTGTACGCCTTCTTTATCACCCTCGCCTATCCGCTGGGCTGCCTGTTCTGCACCCGCTTCGTGCATCGCTTTGAAAACAAGTGGCAGATTGTCCTCTCCGCGCTGATGACCGTTATCTTCGGCACCCTGTTCGCTCTGCAAAACAACCCGATTCTGCTGGTGATCTGCGGGTTTATGATCACCTGGTCCAACGCCTGGCTGACCATCAGCTACCACGCCTACCAGGCCGAGGTCTTTCCGACCCATATTCGCGCCCGCGCCGTCGGCTTCTGCTACTCGTTCAGCCGGCTCTCGACCGCGGTGACCAGCATTCTGATCGGCATTATTCTGCAATACGCCGGCACGCCGGGAGTAATTAGCTTTATCGTCGTCAGTATGCTGATGGTGATGCTGTCGGTGGGGATCTTCGGCCCGAGAACGCGGGGCATTCGTCTGGAGAATATCTGATGGCGGTCGCCGCCGAGGGTGCCGGCGGCGACATATTTTATCAGTTGCGATGTTGCAGCTGGCGCTGAACCTCAATAAGCTCCGCGATCAACTCCCGCGCAAGCATAGAGGTCATTATATGATCCTGGGCATGTACCAGAATAAGATTAACCGGTACTTTGCCACAGCCCTCATCCATACCGATAAGCATGGTTTGTACATCATGCGCGCGTTTTGCGGCATCTGCGGCGTCCTGCATCAGCCTATCAACGTCCTGCCACACTCCTTTTCTGGCGGCTTGCAGCGCCTGCATCGCCAGACTGCGGGACTCACCGGCGTTAATGATGAGTTCCATGACGGTTGCTTCCATATCCATACGGTTTCCCTACTTGTTAAGTGAATGACGACTGTTGCCATAGTTAATATTTGTGATGTGTACTGCAGAAGGGATAAAATATTGTCATTAAGGCTTGTAACTTCTGGACAGCATTAAGCGGCGCCGCAATACCACTTTTACCAACGGTCCAGCATCACCGGGGCTATATTGACACTTTCCCATCAGAGGGGCGTTTAGGCATTTTAGTGACAAGCCGCCAGGTCGGCGGCCCGGCCTCAGCCAAATATCCCCTGCGCCTCGGCGAAGCATTTTTCCGCCAGGGTCGAGACTGGTTCCTGCTGGCGCATAATCAGCGCCAGCTGTGAATCAACATGGGTTTCGGCGATCGGCAGAATTTCAAGATTATCGCTTAGCGCTTCGAGGCCGTTGTTAAGCGGCATAATGGCGCAGCAGATCCCCGCCTGCACCGCCTGGATAATCTGAAACGTCGAATCACTTTCAAAGACATACCTCGGCGTTAGCCCTTTGGCCTTAAAGCTGATTTCAATCGATTCCCGGTAATACATCCCCTTGGTCAGAAAGCCGAGGGGCAGCGTCGCCAGCGTCTCCCATCCCGGCGTCCCGGCGCTGAAGTCGAAATGGCGTTTATCGTGCAGGAGCCCCATCCGGGTTTGCGGCAAGCGAGCAATCTTGAACTGACCTTCATCCAGATGCTGCAGATAACAGATCCCCAGATCCAGCTGATTACGGCTGACGCCATCGATAATCTGCTCCGAGGTCATCGACAACAGGCTGAACTGCAGCGCCGGATATTTCTCCGCCAGGGGTCTAATCAACTGCATCGGATTGAGGCTCGCCAGCGGCACCATACCGACCCGCAGCTGGCCGACCATCTGCCCGCGACAGATGGCCGCCTCTGCCGCCAGGCCGTCATGAGCGGCCAGCACCGCCCGCGCCCAGGCCAGGATCCGCTCTCCCTCTGGGGTAAAACCTTCAAAGCGTTGGCCGCGCTGGATCAGCGTCAGGTTCAGCTCCTCTTCCAGGTTACGAATGCGCATGGAGAGCGTCGGCTGGGTAATATGACAGGCCGCCGCCGCCTGGCCAAAATGGCGCGTCTGATCGAGCGCGATCAAATACTTGAGTTGCTTAATATCCATTCTCTTTCCCGTTTGAACCCCGCCGTTCACCCCCGGGGCCGCGCACAGGTTACCAGAATGTTAGTTTCGCTAGCGATAAATTCAAGCGAGGACACCACGAGGTGCTGCGGGGCGCAGGACGGCGCGACGCCGCTCTGCGCTATACCTTTTTAGCGCCCGCCGGCCAGCGGACGGATCTCTTTCGAGCGCAGCGTCAGACGAACGGGAACCGACTTATACGAAGGGGTGCCGCTCTCTTCATCGAGATAGTTCAGCGGCACCAGCACGTTGGCTTCCGGATAATAGGCGCCGACGGTGCCCGGCGCAATGCCGTAGGCCACCACCGTGATATCTTCCAGCGTCAGCGCGCTTCCCGGCAGCGCGGTATGAATATCCACCCGATCGCCATGCTCCAGACCCTGGGCGGCCATATCCTGCTCGTTCATAAACAGCACGTCGCGGCGGCCAAAGACGCCACGGTAGCGGTCATCCATCGCGTAGATGGTGGTGTTGTACTGGTCATGGCTGCGCAGCGTCACCAGGCGCATCACGTCCTCACCCTCCACCACCACGTTCTCATGCACCCCTTTAAATACCGAGAACATGGCTTTACCAGTGGCGGTAGGCCAGATGCGCTCGGTCGGCGGCAGCGGCATGCGGAAGCCTCCAGGATGGCGAATGCGCTGGTTATAATCCTCGAACCCTGGAATGGTCTGTTCGATCAGATCGCGAATGCGATCGTAGTCTTCCACGAGGTACTGCCAGTCCACTTTGCTGGCGGGCAAGGTGGCCTTCGCCAGACCGGCGACAATCGCCGGCTCCGAGCGCAGCATCGGCGAGGCGGGCTTAAGCTTGCCCGACGAAGCATGCACCATCGACATCGAATCCTCGACGGTGATCGACTGCCGGCCGCTGGCCTGCAGGTCAAGCTCGGTGCGGCCCAGACACGGCAGAATAAAGGTCTCTTTCGCCGTCAGGAGATGTGAGCGGTTGAGCTTGGTGCCGACGTGAACGCTGAGCTCAAGGCCGCGCATCGCCGGGAAGGCGCGTTCGTGGTCCGGCATCGCCACGGCGAAGTTGCCCCCAAGGCAGATCAGCGCTTTGGCTTCGCCGGCGATCATGGCCTCCAGGGCTTTTACCGCATCGTGGCCATGATGCCGCGGCGGCGTAATCCCCATCACCCGCTGCAGGCTGTCGAGGAAAGCCGCGGAGGGTTTTTCGCTAATCCCGACAGTGCGGTTACCCTGCACGTTCGAGTGACCGCGCAAAGGACAGATCCCGGCCCCCGGCTTGCCGATATTGCCGCGCATCAGCAGCAGGTCGGCAATCAGACGCACGTTGGAGGTGCCTTTGTTATGCTGGGTGATGCCCATACCGTAGGTGACGATGGTGGCCCTGGATTTGGCGTAAGCCGCCGCAACCTGGGTCAGGGATTCGCGCGTCAGGCCAGACTCCTGTTCGATGTCCTGCCAGCGGGTGGCGTGGAGGTCATCGGCGAAGGCGGTGAATCCCTGGGTATGTTGGGCAATAAACGCGTGGTCGAGCACATTGCCCTGCTCCTCCTCCAGCTGCAGCAGCGCTTTGGCGATCCCTTTCAGCGCCGCCGCGTCGCCGCCGGCCCGTACCTGGTAGTAGGTCGAGGCGATCGGCGTCGAGCGCCGGGTCGCCATCTCCATCACGTTCTGCGGATCGGCAAAACGCTCCAGCGCCCGTTCACGCAGCGGATTGAAAACGATAATCGGCACGCCGCGGCGGGATAGCTCATGCAGGGTGCCCATCATCCGCGGGTGGTTGGTGCCCGGATTATGGCCGATGGAGATCACCAGCTCGGTCTGGTCAAAATCGTCGAGGGAGACGGTGCCTTTACCAATGCCGATCGACTGTGGCAGGCCCACGCTGGTGGATTCATGACACATGTTGGAGCAATCGGGGAAGTTGTTAGTGCCATACTCGCGGGCAAACAGCTGGAACAGCCACGCCGCTTCGTTGGAGGCTCGGCCAGAGGTGTAGAATTCAACCTCATCCGGCTGCAGGCCGCGGAGGATCTCGCCGATACGGGCGAAGGCTTGCTCCCACGCCACCGGACGCAGGGTATCGCTGTCCCGGTCGTAAACCAAAGGATGGGTTAAGCGGCCGTAGCCCTCCAGTTCAAAATCGCTTTTTGCCAGCAGGGAAGATACGGTATTTGCCGCGAGGAATGCGGGCGTCACCCGTTTGGTGGTCGCCTCCCAGGTCACGGCTTTGGCGCCGTTTTCACAAAACTGGAAGGTCGATTTATGTTCTTTATCCGGCCAGGCGCAGCCCGGGCAGTCAAAACCGTCCGGCTGGTTGGTACGCAGCAGCGTGGCGGGCGCCTCAAAGGCATCCATCTGGGTGCGCACGGCGATGGCCGTGGCCTTCAACGCGCCCCACCCGCCTGCCGGACCGTCATAGGGGTGAACACCGGGAACCGCGCGTCTTTTATTGGTCATCTCTTTACTCCTGCTGCTCTGTTCTGGCTGTCTCTAGCCGAAAAAGGCGTACGACAACCCCGGCGACGAAGCGTGAATCGCATGGCGTCACCTGAAAAGAATGCTGTTTCTCAAGGATAGTACGATGGGAAAGCGTAGGTACTGCGTTTGTTAACTGAATAATAACATACACCACAATTCTGTATAATTGATGTTATCTATCAGGTGTTAAATTTAACTTATTTGCAAATTTTGCGGTTTTCACCGCGGTGCTGTGACGGATAAATTGCTACGGAAAGTGATGACCGGGCAGCGAAACCGCCCGGTGGGCCAGGCTCAGGTCAGATTGAAGTAACGGTCCGGACGCAGCGTCTCCGGCAGCGGATGCTGACCGGTCATGTCGAGCAGATTGCGCTCGATGGTATTGCACATCGCGTTCAGCGGCAGGTCATTGGCTGCGGTGCCGAACGGATCTTCCAGCTCTTCCGCCAGCGAATCCCACGATAAAAAGGTGTAAGAGATAAAGACCGAGACAAACGGCGTCATGTAGTGCAGATCGCCGACCAGGGCGAACGGCAGCAGCGTACAGAACAGGTAGACGGTACGCTGCAGGATCAGGGTATAGGCGAAAGGCACCGGGGTGGTGGCCAGCCTTTCACAACCGCCCAGCACGTGCGCCAGCTCGTCGAGTTTGTTGTCCATCAGCCCGTAAGTGATGTCGCTGAGCTTGCCCGCCTCCCGCAGCTGGCCAATTTCGTTGCCGGCCAGCAGCAGGATCCGGTTGGTGGGCATTGAGCTGGCGAGGATCTCCGTCACCCTCTCCTCCGGTAGCAACCGCCGCAGGTCAGCCGTCGGATCGGTTTTGCACAGCTGGTGCTTCAGGCTCCAGCTAAAGGCCACCAGATAGCTGACGATGCGGCGATGGGCATCGTGTTCCGCCGGCAGGATATTGCGCAGCTGACGCACCAGCGTGCGTTCGGCGATAAGCACCGTCCCCCACAGATTGCGCGCCTCGACGAAGCGGCTGTAGCTGGCGCTGTTGCGAAAGCCGAGGAAAATCGCAATCGCAATCCCCAGCAGGCTGAACGGCGCCACGGTTAAGTGGATCCCCAGCTGTTCGTACCATTGATAGCTGATAATGGCGATGATCGACATCAGCACATTTAGCAGCAGGCGAAAGATGATTTTCGACAGCACGGAGCCGTGCCAGTCAAATAGGCGAAGAAACCAGTGTTGTTCTGGCCGAATGATCATTGTCTGACTTCCTGAATTACCGCTCTGGTCATTATCTCTGAATACAGAATAGAGATTATCTATGAGCCGATTGGTTTATTTTATCGTTAACTGCGATGGGCAGATCTGCGCCATTATTTAGCGATGGTAATGGCGTTTTTAGTATGGGCCTTTTTTATATTTCAGGCAATCAATGCGCCAGCAATAATGGCTCAGAAGAAAAAATAACCGCTGAGCCAATTCATTTTTCCGCTTATGCTACCGGGTGCATCAGACCGCTTTCGTCAACCCCTGCGCTTCGCAGGGATCGAGATGCACCATCACATTAAGCACCGGATGCTGCGCCAGCACCCGCTCCCGCGCGTGACGGGCAATCTGATGCCCTTCGGCTACCGACATCTCGCCAGCCACCTCGAGATGGACATCCACCAGCACCAGATCCCCCGCCTTACGGGTTTTCAGATCGTGGAGGCCCGCCACGCCCGGCGTGGTTCGCAGCGTATCGGCGATCGCCTGCTGCATCTCTTCATCAACCGCACGGTCCATTAAATCATGCAGCGCGCTGACGGCGAAACGATAGCCCATGCGCGCAATCAGCAGCCCCACCGCCAGCGCGGCGAGCGGGTCGAACCAGGCGAACCCGGCCAGATTACCGATAATCCCCAGGGCCACCACCAGGGAGGATGCGGCGTCAGAGCGGGCATGCCAGGCATTGGCGATAAGCAGCGACGAATTCAGCCGCCTGGCGGCCGCCAGCATATAGCGAAACAGCCCCTCCTTGACGGCCAGCGCCACCAGCGCCATCCACAGCGCCGCGCTGTGCACCGGCGGAATAGTTTGCGGTTGCGCGAGATGGCCCGCCGCGGACCATAGCATGCCACCCCCGACGAGCAGCAGCATCGCGCCGATGATTAGGGAGGCGCCGTTCTCATAGCGCCAGTGGCCATAGTGGTGATCGTGGTCAGACGGTCGACGGCTCTTTTTATTCGCCATCAATACCACGCCATCGGCGACCAGATCGGAAAAAGAGTGCATTCCGTCGGCAATTAATCCCTGAGAGCCGGAAAATATTCCCACGACTACCTGTAAGGCAGAAAGGAAAATATTAACCACCACGCTAACAAGGGTACTCTTTCGCGCCTGCACCGAACGCTCATGATATTTATTATCATTTTCAAAATTATGTTGTGTCATTATTTCTCTCCCTTTGTGAGCGGGAAGAATAAACTGACAAACTGAGTTTATGCTTAACAATATAAAAGCCATTGCCTTGCCGTTTAACGATATCGCGGCGGTCGGTAATGACTATTTACTGTATGTGCCGTTGGAACGCTGCAACCTTGCGCCTATGAACTATCTTTTGAAGGGTGGCCACAGGTCGGGCCATTTTAGCTTAGCCACCACAGGAGTCAGCGATGTCACATAACAAACCATCCCGGCTGCGTTTCGCCATTAATCTGGGCAATGCGGTCCTGGCCCATCTCGGGGAGACAGGAAAGCCCGCGGGCATCACCGTCGAGCTCAGCCATCGGCTGGCGACGCGCTGGGGCGTCAGCGCCGAATTCGTTCCCTATCCTGCCGCGGGTAAAGTGGTGGCTGACGCCGGTGGCGAGCACTGGGATATTGCCTTTCTGGCCATCGATCCGGCGCGGGAAGCCACCCTGCGCTTTACCTCGCCCTATATCACCATCCAGGGCACCGCGCTGGTCAGCGTTGATTCGCCCTGCCAGAGCGTGGCCGACATGGATCGCCCGGCAACCACCATTAACGTCGGACAAAACGCCGCATACGATCTATGGCTAACCCGCCATCTGCAGCACGCCAGCCTGCATCGCCTTCCCTCTTCGCAGGAGGCAATCGACGCCTTCCTCGCCGGTGAAGGGGATATGGTAGCCGGCATCCGCCAGCCGCTGGAGGCGACAGCCCGTCAGCACGCCGGGGTGCGGGTACTGGCGGATAATTTTACCGAGATCCAGCAGGCCATCTGCGTCGCCCGGGCGGACGTGGACCGTTTTCACGCGGTAAACGACGCGCTTAGCGAGTGGCGGGCGGATGGCAGTCTGCAGGCGCTGATTGCCGGTCACCTGGGCCAAGCGAACTGAATCACGCCTCCGTCATCCGGCGCATGGCGCAATGCCAGGCGCCGTTGCGTACCGAGGCGCGCAGTACGCGGGCCACGCCATGCACCATCAGGCGCGTCGTGCGCCGCTGCAGCGGCGTGAGCGACAATCCCAGCATCTCCTGCGCCCATTCCGGCAGGAGGTCAATTCCTGCGTTCATCATCACCCGGCCGACCGGCTGGCTCATCCGCCCCGGCAGACGGGTGGAGAGCAGCACCTCGGCTACCTCCCGGGTACGTTCGTCGCAGCGCAGTCGCGGGCGCATCGCCTCGAGATAGTCCGCCACCTCCTGCGGTGTCTGAGGGATATCCCGAGCCCCCAACCGCCGGGCGATTTCCGCCGACTCACGAAAATAGTCCTCCTGGCGCTCGGGACTGACCACCGTCCGCTTGTAGCGCAGGTGGGAGGCCATAAAGCAACTGCACTCGGCGACGTGCACCCAGGTTAACAGCGCCGGGTCGCTCGCCTGATACGGGGTTCCGTCCTTATCCACCCCGGCGATCCGCTGATGGATCCCCTGTACTTTGGCGATTAGCCGTTCGGCGTCGGGGGTAGTGGCAAAAGTGGTGGCAGAAATAAACTGGCTGGTGCGGCGCAGGCGGCCCAAAATATCCTCGCGAAAACGAGAGTGATCCCAGACGCCGGCCAGCGCCAGAGGATGCAGCATCTGCAGCAACAGCGCGCTAATGCCGCCGCAGAGCATCGAGGTAAAATCGCCGTGCACCTGCCAGATGGCCGACTGGGGACCAAACAGCCCCGGCTCTCCTTTGGGTCGTTCAAAGTCGATCTCTTTTAGCGCCATGCCGGTCAGGCCGAGCACCTGCGCCTCGATCATCCGGCGAATGCCGATCATGATGGTATCCTTACGTGCAACTAAAGGACAAAAGATACCACTGTTGGACAGCATTGGGAGAGATATTGCGGAAAGAGTGCCCGCAGCACGCGGGCACGACGGCTTACGGATTCAGCTGGTAATCGAGGGTAATGTTGGCCTTCAGCACCTGCGATACCGGGCAGCCTGCTTTCGCTTTCTGAATGATCTCATCGAACGCCGCCGGAGACACGTCCGGCAGGACGATCTGGCTTTGCAGCGCGATATCGGTAATCGCAAAGCCGCCGTCGGTTTTATTGAGGGTGACCACTGCGGTAGTGTCAATGGACGTTGCGGTATATCCCTCTTCGCTGAGCATCAGCGACAGGGCCATCGAAAAGCAGGCGGCATGTGCAGCGCCGATCAGCTCCTCAGGGTTGGTGCCCTTCACCCCCTCAAAACGGGTGTTAAATCCGTAGGGCTGCTGGCTCAGCGCCCCGCTTTCTGTCGACACGGTGCCTTTGCCATGCTTCAGGTCGCCTTCCCAGTGCGCTAGCCCTTTCTTATGAATCGCCATTTGATTCCTCCTGTAGTGATGTCGAACAAAAAGTATAGTGCGTGATGCCGAAGCTGCGTCTTTTCGCAGCCTCTGGCCCCCACGTTCCCCTGGTTTTCGTGTCGTTGGTGACGCTATCGGCCATCCTGCGGATGCCAGGGATCGGATTTGTCATCCTTGCTGTCGTCCCGTTTACGCGGAACTTCGCCCTGCTCCCCGGGCGCCTCACGGGCAGGTTGCTTACCGCGCTCTTCGTCTTGCGAGTGAGAAAAGGTGCTCATATCGACGTGCTCCGCTTACTTAGGCGACTGCTTGAGCAGACGATCGATTCGCACGACCGGCGGCGTCATTTTGCGATCCAGACTGCCGTTGATATTGACCAGATCGTCTGGCTCTACGTGTTGTTCGTTAAACGCGGCGACCGGGATAATAACGGTGATGGCGCCGCTTTTATCACGAAACTGATAACGGTCATCTCCCTGCCGCTTGAGCAGATTGCCGCGCAGCGAAACGGTCGCGCCATCGTGCATGGTTTTCGCCTGCTCAACGGTCATGATCCGGCCATCCTCGACGCCGCGATAGCCGTCATCGAGTTTGTGCGGCGGCGGCGGCGCTGCATCCTGGCTAAACCCTCCCTTATCGTCCGCCTGCGCGACACCTACGGCAAACAGACATGCCATGGCCAATGCTAGTTTTTTCATCATGCCTCCGTTTTTTGCTGACGATGAGAATAAAGCCTGGCTGAGGCTGGCCATTTTTACAAAGTCAATTGTTCTGATATCGTCTAATATAAGAATGTCCTTATCGTTACGCTCCTGGCGAAACGAAACGCGGGGAAAATATTAATGATTAAGAATCAACAGCCTTGTCCTATCGTCGATGAGAATGAACGCTCCTTACGCTTTGAATATCGCTTCCGCCGCTATGGGATAATTGTTTTGAGTCTCATCATTCTTACCGCGTTAAGCGGCCTGTGGTCCTCCGGTTATTTCAGTGAAGCACACCGGGAAACCAGTGGAGGCGAATTAAGCGTCGATTATCAGCGCTATGCCAGGCTGATGAGTGAAACCGAGCTTAATATTCAGATTAAACCGGATACGGCCAGTGACACCATTATCAGCTTCGCCGCCCCGTTATTAACCCGCTACCAGATCGGTGATATCCGTCCGCAGCCGGATAAAATGTATAGCGCCGACGGGAAATTACATCTCGTCTATCAGCGGTCGAACCCCCCTTCACCGATATCTGTGTGGTTAGCCGTTACCCCAAAAACGGCCGGTAATATCTCTCTGCAGGCGGTAGTTAACGATCGCTATTCTGTAACCTGGCAGCAGTTTGTCTATCCGTAGGAGTCGCTATGGAAATGGTCCTTAGAGCCGCAGCAATCTATCTGATCCTGTTGATTATTTTTAAGATTGCCGGCAGAAGAACCCTGATGCAATTAACCAACTTTGACCTGATACTGTTGCTGATTATCAGCGAAGCCACCCAGCAGGCAATGCTCAGCACAGACTATTCGGTTACCGGGTCGATGCTGACTATCGTCACCCTGGTTAGTATTGATATTTTGTTCGGCTATATTAAGAAAAAATTTGCTCAGGCAGAAAATTTTCTCGATGGTACGCCGGTTATCGTGGTGGAAAATGGTGCTGTCATCGACGAGAAGATTAAGCTCGTCAATATCTCTGTCGATGATATCCTGCTGGCGGCCAGGCAGCACCATGGCATTTATGAATTGAAAGCGATCAAATTCGCTATTCTCGAGCGTAACGGCCAGATATCCATTATTCCTGAGCAGGAATAGTATCGGCTTCGCTATTTATCACGCTCCGGTTGTTTATCACCTGATTCCGGAGCGCGAGTGGCGTCATCCTCTTCTTTTTCACCGTTAACAACGTTCAACATTAACATTTTTCCTCCTCGCTGGTTGTCAGGGATCCTACAAATTATAGAACGCCTTCGCCGAAGTATGTAGGATCTGCCGAAACTAACCAGGAGATGCCGCCTGATTCACACTGCGCTTATTCCAGGATATTTCCCACCTCGTCATTGCCATTGGTGAGAAATAATTAACCGATCCGTACAGTCAATATTGTGAAAGCCAAAACATAATGAGGTCACTATGTCTGTGATGGTTATTACCGGTGGAACCGCGGGAGCGGGCAAAGCTACCGCGCTGCGTTTCGCCCGCGCTGGATATCACGTGGCGCTGATCGCCCGAGACGAAACGGGTTTACAGGAGACGCGACAGGCCTGTGAACGGTTTGGCATTAAAACGCTGGCTATTAGCGCCGATGTCGTCGATGCCGGGGCGCTGCAGCGCGCCGCCGCCGAGGTGGAAACCACCCTCGGGGCAATCGACGTCTGGATCAACAACGCCATGACCACCGTGCTGGCGCCCTTTCGTCAGATGAGCGAGGAGGAGTTTCGCCGGGTGACGGAGGTGACCTATCTCGGGTACGTGAACGGCACCCGCGCGGCGCTGGAGGTCATGATCCCCCGGGATCGGGGGGTGATTATTCAGGCCGGCTCGGCGCTGGCCTGGCGTTCAATCCCACTGCAGTCGGCTTACTGCGGAGCGAAAGCGGCGATCCGCGGCTTTACCGATGCCGTGCGAACCGAACTGATGCATGAGAAAAGCCACATCCAGTTGACCATGGTGCAACTGCCGGGGATGAACACCGCCCAGTTTGGCTGGGCGCGAAACAAAATGGATCAGGCCATGCAGCCGGTGCCCCCGGTCTATCAGCCGGAAGTCGCCGCCGAGGCTATTTACAGCGTCATCCAGCGCCCGGTCAACGAGCTGTGGGTCGGAAAAAGCACCATCCAGTCGATCCTCGGCCAGGTCTTCTTCCCTCGCCTGCTCGATCGGCTGATGGTGAAAAAAGCGTGGGAGGGACAGTTTACCGGTCAGCCAAAGTCGTCAGACCAACAGGACGACCTGTTCACGCCGGTGCGCGGCAATCATCCGGGCCACGGCCCCTTTAACGATGGCGCACGGCGTAAAGCAGTCACCATCAGCGCCGATCTCCCGGGTAAAGTCGCCGCCGGCGTCGGGGTAGCGGTGGCGACGATGGCGCTGCGGGCGTTGTTCCGTCGTTCCGGAAAACGGCGCTAACTCAGGCTGCGGCTGAACCAACGGTAACCATACCCGGAGAGTGCCAGCCGCGCATCTTTCCCGCCGTGCAGCCCATCCTGATAGAACTTATCTTCCAGAATTGGGCTCCAGTAGCCCTCGGCCAGCGGCGGGAGCAGGACCTCTACCGCCTGCTGGCTGCAGTTGGCCAGCATCAGTACTTCCCGCGATTCGCTGCGATAGAGCAAGCCCAGCACCGCGTCGGGCTTTAGAGTAAGGAGAGTAAAAGGGAGGGATCCCGGTTCAGTATATTCCGTGCGCGCCAATACCATATTGCGTACCCGATGCAGCAGCGACCTGGGATGGCGCAGCGCCGTTTCGACATTGATCCGTTGGTAGCGGAACCGCCCGCTGGCCACCGGTTTTACCGGCAAATCATCCCGCGCCGCCCGGGAAAAGCCGGCGTTGGCCGCGGCTGACCACTGCATCGGCGTTCTGACCGCGTAGCGCTCCGGTAAGGAGAGATCGTCACCCATGCCAATCTCGTCGCCATAGCGCATCACCGGCACGCCGGGCAGCGCCAGCAGGATAGCATGGGCTAAGGCTATGCGTCGGGTATCGCCGTCCAGCATCGGCGCCAGTCTTCGGCGTACGCCGCGCTGGTAAACGGACATCGATTTATCAGGGGCAAAGGTGCGGATAACCTGGCGCTTGTTGCGCTCGCCAATCCCCTCAAGATCCAGTTCATCATGGTTGCGCAGCCAGTTGACGAAGCAGCACCCGTCCGGCGGGGTCACCATCGCCTGCAGGGCCTTCACCACCGGCGCGGCGCGCTGCTGCGCCAGGCTGAGGTAGAGGTATTTGTTAAGCCAGAAATTAAGCACCATCTGCAGCCGATCGCCCTGGCCGAAATAATGACGGTAATCTTCTACCGCGACGTCCACTTCACCCAGGAGTATCGCATCGGGATTGAGGCGCTGTACAACCTGCCGGAGATGGGTCAGCAGCGGGTAGCCGCGCGTCTCGTCGCCCTTTCCGGCCTGCTTGACCAGATGTGACGCGGCATCGAGACGAAAGCCAGACACCCCAGCCTGCAGCCAGAAGGTGATAATGTTTTCGATTTCAGCGATCACCGGCGGATGGGCGAGATTCAGGTCGGGCTCGTGGTGATAAAACATGTGGCGATAATATTGCCCAGCCTGTTCGTCCCAGCGCCAGACGCTCTCCTCAACGCCGGGAAACATGGGAGGATCGTCGTTTTCCGGCGGCCGATCGGCCCACAGATAATACGGCCGCCACGGCGACCGGGGATCGCGTCGCGCCGCCTGGAACCACGGGTGCTGCGCGGAGGTGTGCTGGATCACCAGCTCAACGATCACCCGCAGTCCCAGCTCGCGGGCGCGGGCAATCAGCTCAATCACGTCAGCGATAGTGCCGAACCGCGGATCGGGCTGCAGATGATCGCTGATATCATAGCCATCATCCTGCAGAGGAGTGAGATAGAACGGAGTCAGCCAGAGCACCGTCGCTCCGAGGCTGCGAATGTAGTGTAGCTTTTGGCGAATGCCCGCGAGATCGCCAAAACCATCGCCATTGGCATCATAAAAGAGCGAACTGTCAACCTGATAGATGACCGCTCTGTGAAACCACTCTTCCCGTTGCATCACTCTCACCTCGCGTTCTGCCCATCCCTGTCAGCCGCCTCAGCGCGATCCGGACCCCGCCCTGGCCTTCGCGCGCGGTTTGCCGACAGGCGATACGGGATTGCGTTCCGCTGGTAGCATCCTGTTCGCTACCGCGTCCACCAGCGCCTGCTGCCTGGCGGTTAATACCAGCGGAACCTGTTCCTCGGCGGCGAGGAGCGCGATGGTTTGCCGTTTGACCATAGCGTTCTCCGGCGGCTTAATGCCCGGCCTCAACGCCAGGCATATCGGTATCCATAAGATATTGCCCGGTCAGCGCTGGCAGATAATGGAGCAGCCAATCAGCCATTCCTCTCTCTTCAGCCAGGATACCCTCCAGTGTGTGCATCGCGCTGTGGTCGCCTACTCTTTTCGCCGCCGTTAATAAAGCGGTATAGCAGGCGACCTCAAAATGGGCAAAAACGTAGGCAGTGATAATCACTTTAATAACCTCATCACCGGGCAGCATGATGCCAATGGTCTGTCCTAACGCCGCCACCCGGCTCATCGCATCCTTCAGCGCGGAGCGGGAAATATGGTTGCGGGCGATGATATCCTGCAGGGCGGACAATTGCCGTCGGGTTTCATAGAGATGTTGTTCAAGGCGGGTGCGTAACTGCGGTTCATTATCGAGGCGTCTGATGGTGGCCACCAGCAGCGACTCAGCCTGTTTTTCCATGGCATGCGCATCGCGAAGCCAGTTGTGATAATTTTCAATATCCGTCATATACACCTCTGATCATTAACCTTTTATTTTGACGTGGAATCTTCACTCTCTTCCGCCGCCTGGTCAGCTCGCGCTGCGCTATATCCGGATAAATGGCCAACAATATTGGCATAAATACTGATGAGAATGACCCACAGTACGCTGTCTTTCCACCAGATTAACGAGGGTATCGCCAGACCCACCCACATAACGGCGGCGACAAGATGACAGCGCTTAATAAACACTGGCGTCAACTTCATTTTATTACCTTAGGACCGAACAATATTGAGCGACCATTTTATCGACGCTCTGACCGCTGCGTCAGGCGCTAAACCTTACGCTGAAAATGTCTTTCTTTTGCCTAAGCATAAAAAAGAAAACAGCATTGCGTATTGTCCCGTTCCGTTATTTTCTGTCTTTACCGTCCGGCTAATTTATTGCCGCTGCGGCCGTCTTTTATTGCTAGTGATGCGGCGACTTCCTCCTCACCTTTTAGTTTCCCCACATCGCGGATAATGAATGTCGTTATAGATAAATAAACCCTGAATATGCAGAAACCTGCGGACCATCTGGCCCACAGGTTTTGTCTCAACGCCGATTTGTCGGCGTCACAGCTCATCAGTCGCTAGCTGTCACCGGATTTACGGCCGCCGCCATGACTGTTCTTACCACCCTTCTTACCGGCTTCGGATGCACGTTCAGGATCATTTTTAAAGTTCCCGCCGCTGTGCTGTCCGCCTTTACGCCCGGCTTCGGATGCTTTCTCACGATCTTCTGCAAAATTACCTGAACCGCCTCTATGCTCTGCCATAATTTTCACCTTTGGTTTGATCAATATCGGTTGGTAAATGGAAAATGACCCTGTTACAAATCATCGCCCTCGATATCTAACACTAGAGGAATGCCTGCAGGAGTCAAATTAATTTCAGATACCCATCCGCGCACTGACAAAATAAAGCTTTACTAACGAAGCGGTAAGATAAAATATACCTCACACAACTCCTTTATTTGACGTAGGTTATGTTCACCGGCGGGTAAAACAGAATCGTCCAACGGCCGTTTGTAAAAAAATGCAAACGATTTAATGAATAAATATTTCTTTATCTCGCGGAACACAATATCCAGAAATATTACCCCTAAAGAGGTATTACCTTATAGACCATGGTTTGCTAATGAACATCTTCATCGTTTATTCATGCAGCACCTTCATCGTAACTTGAGAAAAAGATCATGCGCGTTACGAAAATAGCCCTTGGCCCTTGATTAAGGATGGAATAATCCTAATTTAACGTCAGCAATAATAACGCAACGCTATCCCCCGAAATACGCCAAGGATCAGTCGGTTAAAGCATACCGTTACGCCTACGGTTGGCCATTGACTGCGATGTTGCGAGTCATCCAGGGTCTGTCGCCAGGAGAAGCTGACCTATTCTTAGAGCTGGCCCGTTCTGTCTGAAGGAGATGACTATGCAAGATGAAAAACCGCCAATGAAGAAGTTACCCACCTCCATGTTGCCAGAAGAGACGGCTCCACGTCCGGAGTTCCCGGAGCAAGAACAAACCCCGCCGGGTCTGGATGCGGAAATGGAGCCATCCCCGGACCACGGTGAAACCAGCTACACCGGCTCCGGGCGACTGGCCGGTAAGAAAGCGTTAATTACCGGCGGCGACTCCGGTATTGGCCGTGCGGTGGCGATCGCCTTTGCCCGCGAAGGCGCCGACGTCGCGATAAACTATCTGCCCGAAGAGCAAAAGGATGCGGATGAAGTTATCGCCCTGATCAAAGCCGAAGGGCGCACCGCGGTGGCCCTCCCGGGTGATATTCGCTCCGAATCCTTCTGCCAGTCGCTGGTGGCCGACGCGGTGGAACAGCTGGGAGGTCTGAGCAT
Organism: Klebsiella sp. K47; assembly: GCF_051858335.1. NCBI lineage: Bacteria > Pseudomonadati > Pseudomonadota > Gammaproteobacteria > Enterobacterales > Enterobacteriaceae > Klebsiella > Klebsiella sp. K47. The sequence goes on along the minus strand of NZ_JBPYUI010000010.1, from coordinate 164,641 downwards.
CCTGGTTAATAACGCCGGGCGTCAGCAATACTGTGAAACCCTTGAGGAACTCACTACCGAAGATTTCGACGCTACCTTTAAAACCAACGTCTACGCGCCGTTCTGGATCACCCGCGCCGCACTGCCTCACCTCCAGGCCGGAAGCGCGATTATCAATACCACCTCGGTGCAGGCGTATAAACCCAGCCCGATCCTGCTCGATTATGCGCAGACCAAAGCCTGTCTCGCGATCTTCACTAAATCGCTGGCTAAACAGGTGGCGAAACGAGGCATTCGCGTGAACGCCGTAGCGCCTGGCCCTTACTGGACGGTGCTGCAATCCAGCGGCGGCCAGCCGGACGAGAAGGTGAAACAGTTTGGCAAAGACACGCCGATGGGGCGCCCGGGACAACCGGTAGAGATCGCCCCGCTGTATGTCACCCTGGCATCCGATGCCTGCTCATATACCTCCGGACAGGTGTGGTGTTCTGACGGCGGGGATGGTGTGGTCTAAGCCTCCCGGCATACCGACGCGCGCCAGCGCGCGCCGGTATTTTCCCGGCCAACCCTTGCGGCTATATACTGGCCCCTCGCCTCCCGGTTGCGGCAATTTTTTCTTTCCTCCACTCCGTTACTCTGGCCGCATGCTATGATGTCCGCCCGCCGCTGTGCGCTAACCCTGGCCCCGACGCCACCCCTGAGGACGACAGATGAGTAATGACATCCCCCTGAAATTTTATGACATCGTGGACGAATACGAGACCGAAGCGGCTGCGCCGGTAAAGGATGAAGAACGCGATGCGCTGGCGCGCTATTTCCAACTGCTGATTGCGCGGTTAACTAATAACGAAGAGATTGACGAAGAGGCGCAGCGAGAAATGGCCCGCGAGGCGGCCATTAACGAAGACCGCATTGACGATATCGCTAATTTCCTTAATCAGTGGGGCAACGAATAAAGCTCAACGTCAGCCTACCGGCGGAATTGCCTTCCGCCGGTGCTGTCGGGGCGCGAAGCGCCAAGACTCAGCCGTGGCCAGTCTCCTCTCCCAGACGCCTCTGCAGCGCATCAAGAAATAGCGGTAATCCGTCAGGTTGGTAGTCGCGGGAAAGATAGATGCCGTAAACGCTCAACGCCTTCGGCGTCCACTCCGGAAGCACCACCTCCAGCGTGCCGCTGGCAATCGCGCCCCGGGCCTCCAGTTCGGGAAGCATCGCAATGCCGCACCCGGCAACCGCCGCCTCCAGCAGCAATGAAGATATCCCTGCGCTCAGATTACCGTTCACCGCCACCGACGCTTCCCGCCCCTGCGCATCGCTGAACTGCCAGTGCTGGCTGGCGAAATGGCTGTATAGCAGGCAGTTATGTCGTTGCAGATCGTCGGGCGTCGTCAACGGGCCATGCTGGCGCATCCAGCCCGGCGCGGCGCAGAGCAGCGAACGGCACACTCCGAGGCGACGAGCGATGGCCCCCGCCTCCGGGTTGTCGGTAATGCGAATGGCCACGTCGATACGCTCGCCGATCAGGCTGACCGGATGGTTATTGATATCCAGCTCCAGGCGCAGCAGTGGATAGCGGGCGAGAAAGTCCGGCAGCAGCGGAGAGATCAGCTGCATGGCGGTAAAGTGCGCGCAGGCGACGCGCAGTGTGCCGCTGGGATCGGCCCGCTGACGCTCGCCGGCGATTTCATCGGCGATCCGCGTCAAACCGCGGGTCTTGAGCAATACCTTCTCCCCGGCCGGGGTCAGCGTCAGCCGCCGGGTTGAGCGATGGATCAGCCGGGCGCCGGCCCAGCTCTCCATCTGCTCCAGATAGCGGCTCACCATCGGGCGCGACATACCCAGCGCCCGCGCCGCGGCGCTAAGACTTCCCAGCTCGCAGATGCGCAGATACACCTGCGCAGCAATCACCCTGTCCATCACTTCCCCTGATCTGCACGTTTTATGAAACTCAGCATCTCTTGTTTCAGGAATTTTATCAAATAGCGAAATCCGTACAATGGAACGCATTCACCTGTTACTGAGAATAAATCATGAAATTATCTGCCCTTGCTGTTGCTACCGCCCTGTTCAGCGGCGCGGTCTTCGCGGCGCCTCTGACGCTGCAAACTTACAACCCGCAGGAAAAAGGACTTTTTGCCGTCAACTCGACCCTCGTTTCCGGTCCGCATGAAGCGGTACTTTTCGACGCGCAGTTCAGCGTCAAAGATGGGGAAAAGCTGGTGGAGATGATCAAGAAAAACGGCAAACCGCTATCGCGGATTGTGATTACCTCTGGCGATCCGGATTTCTATTTTGGTCTTGAGCCGCTGGTAAAAGCCTTCCCACAGGCGGAGGTGGTCGCCACGCCGGAGGTCGTCAAACATATTGCAGCCACCAAAGCGGCCAAACTGGCGTACTGGGGCCCGCAAATGAAAGACGGCGCGCCGACGCAGGTGTATGTCCCGCAGGCGCTGGAGGCCAACAGCTTTACCATCGATGGCGAGAAAGTGACCATCATGCAGCCGCATGACTACGCGGCGTTCGTCTGGATCCGGGCGAACAAAACGATCCTCGGCGGCACCGGCGTGGCGTGGGGTATGCATCTCTGGACCGCCGACACCCAGACGCCGGCCAGTCGTCAGCAATGGCGTAATACGCTGGACCAGATGATCGCCCTGCACCCGCAGCGGGTGATCCCGGGCCATTATCTCGGCACCCCGCCGGAGGGAGACAGCGCGGTGCGCTTTACAAAAACTTATCTCCAGCAGTTCGAGCAGGCGCTGAAGACGCATTCGAATTCGGCCGGGGTGATCAAGGCGATGGAGGCACAGTGGCCGGGCCTGGCGGAGACCAGCTCGCTGGAGTTAAGCGCCAAAGTTAATACCGGTGAGATGAAGTGGTGACCCCTGCGGCGCGCAAGGAGGACTGTTCTTAATCTGGCTCCCCAGGGTTGCTATTACCGAGAAAATGGACCACCCTACCTGTGGCCGCACAAAAAACGCGCGGCCGACTTTGGGTTACATTTCATCCGGTCATTACCGGGTTTGCCCTTGAAACCAGAACAGGATAAAGGAGTCAGAATGAAATCGAACCATCAGGCACGTCATCTTCTCGGTCTGAACTATAAGCTTTCCCGGCAGAAAAAAGTGGTGCTGGAAGGCGATGAAGAAACCACCATCAACCACATCCATGCTACCGGCCGCAAACGCCGCGGTGGTTAATTTTTAGCCTGAGTGATGATAAACAACACCGTCCTGTTGCCAGGATGGTGTTTTTTTATGGCAATTGACTGCTTGTTTACCCGCTTGAAGACCTTCTGCTCTATACTCTGCCCGCTGCTTTCCACCCGCCCTTCGCTTATCGCCGCGCCGGGACTGTGGTCATGATCAAGGAGTTAGTGCGATGCAATTTACCCATAAGAAAAACCGTTCCCTGTACATCCCCTACGCGGGTCCCGTTCTGCTTGAATTCCCCCTGCTCAACAAGGGAAGCGCCTTCAGTATGGAAGAGCGCAGCAATTTCAATCTGCTCGGCCTGCTGCCGGAAGTGGTTGAAACTATCGAAGAGCAAGCGGAACGCGCCTGGATCCAGTATCAGGGATTCAAAACTGAAATCGACAAACATATTTATCTGCGTAACATCCAGGACACCAACGAAACCCTGTTTTATCGCCTGATCGGCAACCACCTTGAAGAGATGATGCCGGTTATCTATACCCCGACGGTAGGCGCGGCCTGCGAACGGTTCTCCGAGATCTATCGTCGCGCCCGCGGCGTCTTTATCTCCTACCAGAATCGCCATAACCTTGACGACATCCTGCAAAACGTCCCGAACCACAACGTGAAAGTGATTGTGGTCACCGATGGCGAGCGCATTCTCGGCCTCGGCGACCAGGGGATCGGCGGAATGGGGATCCCGATCGGTAAACTGTCGCTGTATACCACCTGCGGCGGCATCAGCCCGGCTTACACCCTGCCTATCGTGCTGGACGTCGGAACAAACAATCAGCAGCTGCTCGACGATCCGCTGTATATGGGCTGGCGCCATCCACGCATTACCGACGACGAGTACTATCAGTTCGTTGACGACGTGATCCAGGCGATTAAGGCCCGTTGGCCGGACGTGCTGCTGCAGTTTGAAGATTTTGCGCAAAAGAACGCCATGCCGCTGCTCAACCGCTACCGCAATGAAATCTGCTCGTTTAACGACGATATTCAGGGCACCGCGGCGGTGACCGTCGGGACGCTGATCGCCGCCAGCCGCGGCGCCGGTAGCCAGCTGAGCGAGCAAAAAATCGTCTTTCTCGGCGCGGGTTCGGCCGGCTGCGGTATCGCTGAACAGATTATCGCCCAGATCGTCCGCGAAGGACTCAGTGAAGAAGAGGCCCGCCAGCGCGTGTTTATGGTTGACCGCTTCGGCCTGTTAACCGACGGCATGCCTAATCTGCTACCGTTCCAGAACAAGCTGGTGCAAAAGCGTGAGCAGCTGCAGAGCTGGGATACCACCAGCGAGGCGCTGTCCCTGCTGGACGTAGTGCGCAACGTGAAGCCGAACATCCTGATCGGCGTCTCGGGTCAGCCGGGACTGTTCACGGAAGAGATTATCCGCGAGATGCACAAGCACTGCCCGCGGCCGATCGTGATGCCGCTCTCCAACCCAACCTCACGGGTGGAAGCGACGCCGCAGAATATCCTGAGCTGGACCGACGGCGAGGCGCTGGTCGCCACCGGCAGCCCATTCTCCCCGGTTACCGTGAAAGGCAAGCAGTATCCCATCGCCCAGTGCAATAACTCCTATATCTTCCCGGGTATTGGACTGGGGGTGATCGCCTCCGGCGCGTCGCGGGTCACAGACGAGATGCTGATGGCTGCCAGCGAAACCCTGGCGCAGCACTCGCCGCTGGTCAACAACGGCGAAGGTCCGGTGCTGCCGGAGCTGAAGGATATCCAGACCGTCTCACGGGCAATTGCCTTCGCGGTCGGCAAGGTGGCCCAGGAGCAAGGCGTGGCGGTGAAAACCTCCGCTGAAGCGCTGCTGCAGGCCATTAGCGATAATTTCTGGCTGCCGGAATATCGCAATTATCGCCGCACCTCGATTTAATCACGCTCACCGGGTCGACATATCGGCCCGGTTTTTAATAACGTCAGAATAATATCTCCCGCCACAGAAACGTTTTTTTCGCCCATATTCATTCATCGTAAAAATATAAAACGGATAGCATTTGCCGCGCGCCCTCCGCTGTGCAAAATAGTTGTTTCTCACCCCCTCACAACGGAATGTGAAATGCTAAAATTAACCCCTGGCGCGAATAAAGCGAATGCGATTCTGATCCGTATTGTCTTGTTTCTTATCGGCGGTATCGCCATCATCACCGGAATGTGCCTCTTCAGCGGTGATATGTGGATGCTCACCCCGCGGGCGGAACAGTATCGGCCCGCCACCGGCGATCTGGTGGATGTCGTCATCTATGAACCGAGTAAATTTTTCTTCGCTCTGCTCTACGTGTTTATTATTACCCTGGTCTGGCTGTTGGCGGTACGTAAAATCCCCTGGCGGCCGATACAGCATCCTATATTAGCGCTGATAATACTGATTGCCGCCGGGATAGTTATTTTCCTCCATCCGGAGGTCACACCCGGACGAGATGCCAGTATTCAGTACGGTAAACACAACATTTCTTACACTGCCATTTTCTGGAGCAAAACGAATTCAGATCGACATGTCACTCAACCCTCTAAATATGAAATTTTTGTTGAAGCGAAAGATCCCCGCTGGCTTATCGACAGAAACAATCTTCGCCGCGCCTGGCGCTGTGAAGTGCAGCGGCATACCCAGTTTTACACCCTGTCATTCAATGAGGGCTGGTTCCCGAACGGCGATCCGCAGGTCCTTGCCAACCAGTGTAGTCAGATTGCCGATCTGGATACGGTCTCTGAAGACGAGCTGCTTGTCACTAAAACCATCAGGAGCCGTAAATGAGCCAGCAAAAAATGGTTTTGCAGCCGATATTACGCCTCTGGCTGGGGCTGTTTAGCGGACTGTTGCTGGTGAGCGCCATCAGCGCCTTTCACGGTGAGTACTGGTATTTCGGCGATAAGCAGGCGTTTTACGCGGCGAAAGCCGGCGAGGTCTCTGTGCATGAACTCTATACGCCGGCGAAAATCCTCTTTGCTTTTATCGTCAGCACGATCCCGCCGCTGCTGTGGCTGCTGCTGGTTAACCGTCGGGCGCCGCGGCTGCTGACCCACACTCTCCCATCGGTGTTACTCCTGCTGGCGGGTTTGCTGTTTTTCTTCCTGAGACCCGACGTGATTCCCGGCGGGGAAACCCCTGTCTATCGCTACGGCGAGCGGGAGCGCTACTACCAGACGATACGCTGGCAGAAACCGGAGCCTAGCGCGTGGCGGGGTACCCGCTCTGAGTACAACGTGTATATCGAATATCGTGATCCCAGGGGATATCGCAAAGTCGACAATATTAAAAACGCCTATACCTGTGAAACCCACCGGGAGTCTCGCTTTTTTACCTTAACGACCGAAGAGGATTGGTATCCGGATTCGTATCCGAATATTCTCGAGGCTCCCTGCCAGGCGATAAAGGATCCCCAGGCGATGACGGAATATACCCGCGACCACGCCCGCTGGTTTCCCATTACGTTTTAGCAAACACACTAGCCTTCTGCGCCAACAATATCTCGCCGGTAATGGCACTGAACACGAAAACTGGTGGGTATCGGCCCCTGCCAGTTTTGTCACTGGCGTCGCTAGCCTTTCCCCACTACACTGCCAGCACCCACCCACTGACTGAATAAAAAAGGAGGCCCCCATGCTGTATTGTGAAATGTTTATTGTTTCACATGCCTTAGGCAATTGCGCCAGCTCAAGCGTTATCGGTATCGTGCTGCGATAACTATGGCTTGAGCGAAGACCCTTCACGCAATCCCTTCTCTCCGGCTTACCGGGTTATCGTCAGCGAGTTTTGACGAGGCATTTGCATGCCTGTAACTCTTGAGTAAGTTGACTATGAGTACATTACTAACTGCCCATGCGCTCCACGTGGAGACGGCTTTTGGGCCGCTGTTTAACTCCCTCTCCTTCACCCTGAAGAAAGGCGACCGGATCGGTCTCATCGGCCATAACGGTTGCGGCAAAAGCACCCTGCTGCAGGTGCTGGACGGCACCCTCGCGCCCACCTCGGGCAGCGTCTCGCTCGCCGGTCAGTGTCTGATGGCCCGCGTTGAACAGCATCTGCCGGAGGCGCTGCATACGCAGTCGCTGCTGCAGGCGGTGCTGGCCCCATTACCCGCCGACGCGCGGGAAGCACAGCGCTGGCTGGCCGAACGCCTGCTGGCGCAGATGGGCTTTACCCCGGCGGTGATGGAGCAGCAGACCGCCACCCTGAGCGGCGGCCAGCACACGCGTCTCCTGCTGGCCCGGGCGCTGATCCGCCAGCCTGATCTGCTCTTGTTGGATGAGCCTGGCAACCATCTCGATCTGCCCACCCTGCTGTGGCTGGAAAGCTTCCTGCAAACCTGGCAGGGGAGCTTCGTACTGGTGTCACACGACAACACCTTACTGGATGCTGTAACTAATACGAGTTGGATCCTCCGTGACCAGACGCTACATTGCTTCGCCTTGCCCTGCAGCGCTGCCCGTCAGGCACTGCAGGAGCAGGATGAAAGCGCCGCGTTACGTCATAAGGCGGAGCAAAAAGAGATCGACCGGGTCAGCGCCAGCGCCCGGCGGCTGGCCACCTGGGGTCGGGTCTATGACAATGAAGATCTCGCCCGCAAAGCCAAACAGATGGAGAAGCAGGTCGCCCGTCTGAAAGACGAGCAGACCGAGCTCAGCGTCGGCCCGCCGTGGCGCCTGGTGTTACAGGGGGACGCCCTGCCGGCCGACCGCCTTTTGGAGATGGACACCCTTCCCGTCTCGCCCGCGCCGGGTCAGCCATCCCTCTTCACCACCGGCGTGGCGCGCCTGCGCAGCGGCGATCGCGTGGCCATCATGGGACGTAATGGCGGCGGCAAATCGTCCCTGCTGCGCCTGCTGTGGCAGCAGATGAACAACGCATCGCCTCTCCCGGGGCTGCGCCTGCATCCCCGGTTGCACCCCGGCTACTATGACCAGACGCTGGCGCAGTTGCCGGACGAGGCCAGCCTGCTCGAGGCCCTGACGCCGTTTGCCCCGTCGGCGGACACCCGTAAACGGGCGCTGATCGCCGCCGGGTTTGGCTGGGCGAGACATAGCCAGAAGGTCAGCACCCTCAGCGGCGGCGAGCGATCGCGGCTGCTGTTCGTTGGCCTGTCGCTGGCGCGCTACAGTCTGCTGCTGCTGGATGAACCCACCAACCATCTTGATATGGAGGGTAAAGCGGCGCTGGCGCAGACGCTGCGCGATTACCCCGGCGGCGTGCTGCTGGTCAGTCATGACCGCCAGCTGATTAGCGAAAGCTGTAACCGCTTCTGGCTGATTGACAGCGCCGGGCTAACGGAGTGGCACAGCCTGGAGGAGGTCTATGCCCGTCTGCAGGCCGTGGCGCCCGCCCCGGACAGTCGGCTCGCTTTGCAGAGTACACCCGCCGGGGCTGACGATGATGAGGAGGCGCTGCTGGCGCGGCTGATTGACCTGGAGCAGTGGCTGGCTGACGACATGGCCCGCAAGCCAAAACATCAAAAGCCGTCACTGCAGGCACAGTGGCAAGAGGAGATTGACCGCCTGCTTAACCAACTGACGTAATCTCCATGTCCCCCCCACCGGCTAAGGCGCCACGCCCTTAGCCGGTGCTTTCGGACCGGGTAAACTGCTGCTCGGTCATTACCTTTCCCCACTGCTCCCCCTGCCATTCGCGGATTAACGTGAAGCCAAAGGATTCATACAATTTGCGGGCCGCGTCCAACCCTTTAAAGGTCCACAGCTGCACCGCGCTAAACTGGCGACTATCGCAGAAAGCCATCGCCTCGCTGAGGAGCCGCCTGCCAATGCCGGTTCCCCGGCAGCTGTCATCGAGAATGAACCAGCGCAAATGCGCCTCCTGCTGGCCGAGGTCCTCGCCATCGATAGCCAGCGAGCCGACGATTTTCCCTTCGCGGAGCGCCAGCCAGATCTGGTTGGCCGGGGAGGAGAGCCGGGTGGCAAATTCCGCTACGCCGCTGGCGACCTTACCTTCAAAAAAAGCGCCAAAGTCATGATGACGGGCGTAATACTCCCCGTGCATCTGGGCTATCCGGCCGATCATCCCCGGCTGGTAGCCGGTCATCAGCGAAATTTGCGGAGCCGTATCCGCAAGCGCGCTATCCCGACACTGCGCCAGCGCCCGGGCATAGGCCGCCAGTCCAGTGGCGACAGTTTGCTGCTGCGTCTCATCCAGATGGTCTAACGCCTCCACCACCTGACGGGTACCCCAGGCGTTAATTTTCGCCACCGTATCGTGCCCCTTTGCCGTCAGGGCGAGTGATTTCGCGCGCGCATCCTCCGCGCAAGGACGCTCCTCCAGCTCACCAGCCGCCAGCAGACGAGAGACCATCCGGCTGACGCTTGATTTTTCCAGTCCCAGCAACGTGACCAGCTGCGCGGCCGTCATCTCCCCCCTCATCGATACCTCAAGCAGGGTGTGCACCGCCGAAGGTGAATAATGGGTGGCGGCCAGCGTGGTGCTCATAAAGCCCAGCTCGCGCACCATTAACCGCGAGGCGGTACGAATCTGTTGGATTAAGGGGGTATCAGGCATGGCGGCGGGTCCAGAAAATGAAATGGTTGTACAATACAACCATCGCCTTCATCCTGCGTCAAGATGCAATATGGTGGGATAAGCGTTGTCGTGTGACGTGTGACGTGTGATTTTGCCGCCATAGGGATCGTGAAAGCGAATGCCGCAGGCGCCGGACAGCGCCCGCGATGAATATTATTGCGGGTTCTTCGCCTTCCAGGCCTCCCAGGCCGATTTGATCTCCTGCTTCGCGGCCGCGGCGTCATTAAAGCCGGCCAGCTCGACCTTTTTACGCCCCTCCGGCAGTTCTTTATAGACCCGGAAGAAGGCCTCCAGCCGCTGCTGTTCTATTTTCGGCAGATCGGAGATGGTCTTGATGTCGTCGTAGGTCGGGTCAATTTTACTGGCCGGTACGGCGATGATTTTGTCGTCTTTCTCACCGCCGTCTACCATCTTCAGCACACCAATTGCCCGCAGCTTAATCAGCGTGCCCGGGGCCATCGGCGCGCGGGTATAAAACACCACGTCCAGCGGGTCGCCATCCCCGGCCAGCGACTGGGTCAGCGAGCCGTAGTTCGCCGGGTAGGCCACCGGCATCGACTGAAAGCGGTCGGCGACGATAAACCCCGTTTTAGCATCGGTTTCGTACTTAATGATCCCGCCCGTCGGGATCTCAGTGACGGCGTAAAATTCTTCCGGGTTGTTTTCCGGCTGGGGAAATTCCAGCACATTGTGGGCCTGGGCGGCGGCGGACAAAAGCAGACCGGCGGTGAGGATGGTTTTTACCAGATGCATTGTTGTATCACTCTGTTGTTATAAGAAATTGATGCGCAAAACAATAGATTCGAGTGATGACAAAAACATGACCATTCAGCGTCAATATTATTACCTACCAAATATAGCGATATTGTCTGAATTTTGTGCTATCTCTGTAGCAAAAAGCCACATTCTGTACTAAGCGCCTTGTATTTTACCACTCAGCGTCTAATCCTTATTGGGTACTATTGCATTAATTAAGTTAATCAATTCCCCCACAAGGAGACAGGCATGAAGGCAGCTGTTGTTACCCACGACCATCAGGTTAACGTCACGGAAAAAACGCTGCGCCCGCTGGAATACGGCGAAGCGCTGTTGAAAATGGAATGCTGCGGCGTGTGTCATACTGACCTGCACGTGAAAAACGGCGATTTTGGCGATAAAACCGGCGTCATTCTCGGCCATGAAGGGATCGGGGTGGTACAAAAAGTCGGCCCGGGCGTCACCTCCCTGAAGCCGGGCGACCGCGCCAGCGTGGCGTGGTTCTTCGAAGGCTGCGGCCACTGCGATTACTGTAACAACGGCAACGAGACGCTCTGCCGCTCGGTGAAAAACGCCGGCTATACCGTCGATGGCGGCATGGCGGAAGAGTGCATCGTCACCGCCAACTACGCGGTAAAAGTTCCGGACGGCCTCGACTCCGCCGCCGCCAGCAGCATCACCTGCGCGGGCGTCACCACCTACAAAGCGGTCAAGGTCTCCCACATCAAACCGGGCCAGTGGATCGCCATCTACGGCCTCGGCGGGCTGGGTAACCTCGCGCTGCAGTATGCGAAGAATGTGTTTAACGCCAAAGTGATCGCTATCGACGTCAACGACGGACAGCTGGAGTTGGCGGCCTCGATGGGCGCCGACCTGACCATCAACTCCCGCAATGAAGATGCGGCGAAAGTGATTCAGGAAAAAACCGGCGGCGCCCACGCTGCGGTAGTAACCGCGGTGGCTAAAGCGGCCTTTAACTCGGCGGTGGATGCCGTTCGCGCCGGTGGCCGCGTGGTTGCGGTGGGCCTGCCGCCGGAGGCGATGAGCCTCGATATTCCGCGTCTGGTGCTGGACGGCATCGAAGTGGTCGGTTCGCTGGTCGGCACCCGTCAGGATCTGGTGGAAGCCTTCCAGTTTGCCGCCGAAGGCAAAGTGGTGCCGAAAGTCACCCTGCGTCCGCTGGAAGATATCAACGCTATCTTCAAAGAGATGGAGCAAGGTCAGATCCGCGGCCGTATGGTTATCGATCTGCGTAGCTAATCACCCGCGCCTCTCCCGTCCGGGAGAGGCGATCCCCCTGGCACGTCCTCTCGCTTCCCAACCCGGGAAGTAAATGCAATTTCCGCAAATGCTTAGCGCAATTCCTTGGTTCCTTTGTTTTTAGCCGCGCCCGATGATGGCAACACAATAGATAACAAAGGAATTCACCATGCATCGTCATTTTCGCCTGCCCGCGCTGGCCGCACTGTTTCTCACCGGCGCCTTTTCCGTCTGGGCCGCCGACACGCCGGTTAAAGGCGGCACCTTAATTTATCTGGAGCAGCAACCGCACACCAATCTCTATCCGCCCGCCGGCGGCTTTTACCCGAATGGCGGGATTCTCAATCAGATAACCGACAAGCTCACCTGGCAGAACCCGAAAACGCTGGAGATTGAGCCGTGGATCGCCGAGATCTGGACCAGCAATGCCGATAAAACCGAGTACACCTTCCACCTGCGCAAAGGGGTCACTTTCTCAGATGGCACACCGCTGGACGCCGCCGCCGTCGCCAAAAACTTCGATACCTATGGTCTGGGAGATAAAGCCCATCGTCTGCCCGTCTCGGAGGTCATCAATAACTACCAGCGCAGCGAAGTGATCGACCCGCTGACAGTAAAATTCTACTTCAACAAGCCGTCGCCGGGCTTCCTGCAGGGAACCGCCACCATCGGCTCCGGTCTGGTATCTCTCAGCACCCTGCAGCGTAATTTTGAAGAGCTGGGCGATGCCCGACATATTATCGGCTCCGGCCCCTTCGTCGTGCAGGATGAAAAACCAGGCCGCGAGCTGACGCTGGTGGCGCGCAAGGATTACAAGTGGGGGCCGAAAAACATTGCCCAGCAGGGGCCCGCTAACCTCGACGGCATCACCTATATTGTGACGCCGGAAGACAGCGTGCGTATCGGCGCGCTGCTGGCAGGTCAGGCGGGCTTTATTCGCCAGGTGCAGGCCTACGATGAAAAGCAGGCTACCGATCAGGGATTTAAGATCTACGCTGCCCCTACCCGCGGGGTCAACGACAGCCTGAGCTTCCGCCCGGATAACCCACTGGTCGCCGACCTGCGGGTGCGTCAGGCCCTGCTCCATGCCACCAACGCCAGGCAGGTGGTGGAGACGCTGTTCTCCGCTAACTACCCGCAAGCCACCTCCGTGCTGGCCAGCTCTGCCGCCGGCTATGTCAATCTCAGCGATAAACTCACCTTCGACCAGGCCAAAGCCCGGCAGTTGCTGGATGACGCCGGCTGGAAGCCCGCCGCCGACGGTATTCGCAGCAAAGACGGTCAGCGGCTGGCGCTGACCGTCTATGAGTCGCTGCCGCAGCCGCAAAATAAGGAAGTGCTGCAGCTGATCGCCCAGCAGTGGCGCCAGGTGGGTGTGGCGTTGACGGTCAAAGCCGGGGATGCCGGTAGCCGTACGCTGGATAACCTCGACCCGCAGAAAACTCCGCTCACCGTCTCAGAAGTGGGCCGCGCCGACCCGGATGTGGTGAAAAGTATGTTCTTCCCCAACAACCGCGATGCGCTGCTGCAGAAAGGCGGCTCCAGCGATAAAGTGCAGCGCTTCCGCGATGATAAGCTCAATGACCTGCTGACCGGCATCTCCGCGGCGGTTGAGCCGCAGCAGCGCTTGCAGTTAACCGGTGACGCCCAGCGCTATCTGATCGATAACGCCTATGTGATCCCTATTTTCGAAGAGCCGCAGGTGTTCGCCGGCGCGCCGTGGGTCAAAGGCGTCAGCTTCGAGGCCGTCGGTCGTCCGTCGTTCTACGGCGCGTGGCTGGACAAGCACTAAGAGGCCGGTTATGAGCGCTTATCTTCTGCGACGATTCGGCCAGGGGCTGCTGGTCCTGTGGGCGGCCTTTACCCTCACCTTTTTCCTGCTGCAGGTCCTGCCGGGGGATGCGGTGCTGATCAAGTTTCAGAACCCGGACCTCGGCCTGAGCCCGGCGCAAATTGCGGAGATGCGGCTGGCCTACGGCGCCGATAGCCCGCTGTGGCGCCAGTACCTGCACACGCTGCTGGCGATGCTGCACGGCGACTTCGGCTATTCCCTGCAGGCGGGTCTGGCGGTCAGCAGTCTGATTGCCAGCAACCTGCCGGATACCTTAAGCCTCGCGCTGCCGGCCTTCCTGCTGGCGGTGGCGCTGGCGTTCGCCCTCGCTTTCGCCTCGCGGCTGCCGGGGCTGCGCTGGCTGAGCAATTTTCTGCAGTCGCTACCGGTGCTGTTTATCTCTCTACCTACCTTTTGGTTGGGTATCGCCCTGATCCAGCTCTTCTCGTTTCAGTTGCGCTGGATCCCGGTGATCAACCCCGGCCCACTGGAAGGACTGATTTTACCGGTTATCGCCGTCGCACTGCCCATTTCCGCCCCACTGGCGCAGATCCTGATGCGCAGCATGGATCAGGTGGCGGTTCAGCCCTTCGTCGCGGTCGCCCGCGCCAAGGGCATGAGCGAAACGGGCGTCCTCTGGCGCCATGTGATGGGGAATGCCCTGCTGCCGGCGCTGAATATTGCCGGGCTGCTGCTCGGCGAACTGATTGCCGGGGCGCTGATCACCGAGACCGTCTTCGGCCGCAGCGGCCTCGGCCAGCTGACCCAGCAGGCGGTCAATAACCAGGATATCGCCGTACTACAGGCGGTGGTGATGATCTCCGCCCTCGGTTTCGTCCTGATCAACCTGCTGGTCGACCTGGTCATGCCGCGACTGGATCCCCGACTCCATTTACAGACCGGAGGTGCGAAATGAGCCTGGTCGACTATACCATCGCGGTTCGCCGCCGCCCGGAGTGGCGTAGAGTGCGCCTGCAGCCTGGCCTGTGGCTGGCGTGGGCGGTGATGATCGCCGCCCTGTTAATGGCCATTGCCCCACAGTGGTTTACCTCCGCTAACCCGCTGGAGGGGATCCCCGGCGCTCAGCGCCTGGCGCCGCAGGCGCACTACTGGCTGGGTACCGACCAGCTGGGGCGCGACCTGTGGACGCGGGTGGTTTACGGCGCGGTACATTCCCTGTCGGCGGCGCTGATCGCCGTCGCCATCGGCCTGGTGGTGGGTACCGCCCTTGGCACCCTCGCCGGGGCGCTGGCCGGACGCGTGGAATCCACCATCATGCGCCTGGTCGATGTCCTGCTGGCCATCCCCTCCCTGCTGCTGCAGCTCACGGTGATTATTCTGCTGGGTTTCGGCACGGTGAATGCGGCGGTGGCGGTTGGCGTCGCGGCTATCGCCAGCTTCGCGCGCCTGGCGCGAGCAGAAGTGGTGCGTGTGCGCCACAGCGATTACGTCGAGGCGGCCCGGGGCAGCGGCGGCACCTTTTTCGCCGTCTTCTGGCGCCATATTCTGCCCAACTCGCTCACTGCGGTGCTTGCTTTCGCGACGCTGCAGTTCGGTCAGGCGATGTTGGCCCTGGCCACCCTCAGTTTCCTCGGCTACGGCACCCCGCCGCCGGTCCCGGAGTGGGGACTACTGATCGCCGAAGGTCGCAATTACCTGTCAACCGCCTGGTGGCTGACCACCTTCCCCGGCCTCGCCGTGGTCGCCGTGGTCCTTGCCGCCAATCGTCTTAGCCGCCAGTGGAGTGGAGCACGCCCATGACCGTTTTGTCCGTTGAAGATCTACGCATCAGCTACCGCTCGCGGGGCGAATGGCGCGAGGTGGTGCACAACATCAGCTTTTCCATCCAGCGCGGCGAAATGCTGGCCTTCGTCGGAGAATCCGGCTCGGGGAAAACCACCACCGCGCAGGCCATTATCGGCCTGCTGGCGGATAATGCCCGCCGGGATGCCGGGCGGATTGTCCTCAATGGCGAAGTGATTAGCGACTGGTCGGATATACGCCTGAATCGCCTGCGCGGAGTGAGCATCAGCCTGGTCCCGCAGGATCCCGGTAATTCGCTCAACCCGGTAAAAACCATTGGTCAGCAGGTGGAAGAGATCCTGCGGCTGCATCAGTCCCTCTCCGCCGCTGAGCGCCGACAGCAGGTTCTTAACCTGCTCGCTAAAGTCGGTCTCAGCCACCCGGAACAGCGTTTTGACCAGTATCCGCATCAGCTGTCTGGCGGGATGAAACAGCGGGTGCTGATAGCCATCGCCATTGCCCTGCAGCCGGATCTGATTATTGCCGACGAGCCCACCAGCGCCCTCGACGTCACAGTGCAGAAGCGCATTCTCGACCTGCTCGATATCCTGCGTCGCGAGTCGGGCACCGCCGTGCTGTTTGTCACCCACGATCTGGCGCTGGCCGCCGAACGCGCCGACCGGATCATGGTGTTTCGCCAGGGAGAGATTCAGGAACAAGGCGCCACCGAGGCGATTGTCCAGCGTCCGCAGCATCCTTACACCCGCCAGCTGCTCCACGACCTGCAGGATGCGCCGTTGAGGCTAACAGCGGCGCGTCACCGGCCGCTGGCCACGCCGGCCATTCGCGTGGAGGGGATCAGCAAACGCTTCTCGCTGGGCAAACAGGCGCTGCAGGCGCTCGACAGCGTCAGCTTTGAGGTCAGACGCGGCAGCACCCATGCGCTGGTGGGCGAATCCGGCTCCGGGAAAACCACCCTGGCGCGGATCCTGCTGGGCTTTGAGCGCGCCGACGCCGGACAGGTCACCATCGACGGTATTGACGCCGGGCATCTCAGCCGCGAGGCACAGCGTCAGCTGCGGCGCAAGATCCAGTTTGTCTACCAGAACCCCTTCGCTTCGCTCGACCCGCGCCAGACGCTGTTTGCGATTATCGAAGAGCCGTTAAAAAACTTTGAGCGCCTCAGCGCGGCGACGCGTCGCCAGCGTGTGGAGAGCGTTGCCGCCCGGGTGGCCCTGGCCCCCGAGCTGCTGTCGCGTACGCCGCGGGAGCTTTCCGGCGGCCAGCGCCAGCGGGTGGCGATTGCCCGGGCGCTGATCCTCGAGCCGGCGATACTGGTCCTTGACGAAGCGACTTCGGCGCTCGACGTCACCGTTCAGGCGCAGATCCTCACCCTGCTGCAGCAGCTACAGCAGCAGCTGGGTCTGAGCTACCTGTTCATTACCCACGATCTGGCGACGGTCAGGCGGATCGCCGACAGCGTCACGGTGCTGCGCGCCGGCCAGGTGGTGGAGCATGGCGACGTAAACCGCCTGTTCGCCGCCCCGCAGCAGGCCTACACCCGCGAACTGATCGCCGCCATTCCCCAGGTTTCCTCCCGCTTAGCACAGGCCCACACGGAGAACGCATAATGCCAAAACGCCTCGGTTTTTTTACCCGTCTGCTCGATCAGGGCTCCGCGCAAACGCGCTACCGGCTGGCGGCCGAACAGATCCGCCACGCGGAGCGTTTGGGCTTCGACAGCGCATGGATTGCCCAGCACCATTTTCATGAACAGGAAGGCGGCCTGCCTTCACCGCTGGTGTTTCTCGCCCACGTCGCGGCGCAGACCGACCGGATCCGCCTCGGTACGGCGATTATCACCTTGCCGATGGAAAATCCGCTGCGCGTCGCCGAAGACGCGGCGGTACTGGATTTACTCACCGACGGACGTCTGGAGGTGGGTTTTGGCTCCGGCGGCACGCCAACCTCGTTTCTGCCCTTCGGCCTGACCAGCGAGCAGCGCGGGGCGGCGTTTGCCGACCATCTGCACCTGATCCATAGCGCCTGGCGCGGCGACACGCTAAGCCACCCGGACAACCGTCTCTATCCGCCGGCGCCGCAGTTGGCGGAGCGTATCTGGATCGCCACCTTCTCTGCGGAGGGCGCCATCCGCGCCGGTCAGGCGGGACACGGGTTGATGCTGTCCCGCACCCAGCCACGGCCACCCGGCGAGCCACGTCTGCCGCTGGACGCCATTCAGAACCCGATCATTGACGCCTACCTGGCGGCGCTGCCGGACGGCGTTGCGCCGCGGATCCTCGCCTCGCGCACCGCCTTCGTCGCCGACAGTCACGCCCACGCCCTGCAGGTCGCCGAGCCCGGTCTGCGCAAGCAGGCGACTCAGCACCGGGCGGCGGGTCATACGATAGAAGGTGACAGTGTCACCGACTATCTGCAACAGCTGGATGCCCACGTTGGCGATCCTGAGCATGTTATTGCCTCCCTGGCGCAGGACAGCGTGCTGGCCCGCGCCACCGATATTTCGTTTCAGGTGCACTCGGTCGAGCCTTCGCACCGGGATACGCTGCGTTCCATTGAGCTGATCGCCCAGCATATTGCCCCCCACATCAGATAAGGAGTCCCCATGACGCTGAGTCAGGATATTCTGGCCGAACTGGCGGAGATTACCCCCGGTTCCCCGCTTTATCAGGCGCGCGCCGTCCGCGATGCCGCCACCCGTCACGCCCAGGGAAGTTATGAAGTGCTGTTCCGCCAGCAGGACGCTGACTTTCCTCTTGATGAACGCTTCGCGGTGGCCGCGAAGGTGGCGAAACTGCACCAGGCGGACGCGCTGGCGGCGCACTATGCCGGTTTCGGCCTCGCCGATCCGACCACCGATCGTCTGGTCCCGGCGCTGGCCTTTGCCCGCCTGCTCACCTTCACCCCCGTTGAAGCCACTCCCGGCGCGCTGCACACCTTAACCAGCGCGGGCTGGAGCCTGCGGGGCATCGTCACCCTGGCGCAGCTGGTAGCCTTTGTCAGCTTCCAGAGCCGACTGCTGCTGGGCCTGCGGACGCTCAACCATAAGCCCATCGTCAGCGCAGATACGCCGCTGGTCGCCGGATACTGGCATACCACCCCGTACGCGCAGAGCGGCAAAGCGGCCCCGGTTCGCTTCACCCGCGACGAGCTGCACTGGGAACCCTGGCTGGCCGATAAACCGCTGGCGGAATTCAACGCTGAAGAACAGGCGATTCTGGCCAAATATGGCCATAGCGACTCCCCCTACTTTCGCCTGCTGGCGCGCAACCAGCCGGTGCTGGAGCAGCGGACCCTGACCGATAGGGGCATTTTCTATACCGCGGGAGGATTGCCGCGCGCCGAACGCGAGCTGGCCGCCACGGTCGCCAGTAAAATCAACGGCTGTATCTACTGCGCCTCGGTGCATGCCCGCAAAGCGGCGCAGCTGGCGAAGGACGAGACCGCCGTCGACACGCTGCTGGCGGTGACGCCGGGAGAGGATCTGCGCGACGGGCAATCGCCGCGCTGGCAGGCGGAAATCGACGCCGCCGCCGCGCTATCGGTGACGCCACCCGCGTTAAACGCCGATCATCTGGCGGCGCTTGATGAGCAGGGCTTAGATACTCTGGCCCAGCTGGATCTGCTGCAGTCCGCGGCCTTTTTCGCCTGGGCCAACCGCCTGATGCTTACCCTGGGCGAACCCTGGCGTGAGTAGGCGTCGTTAGTAAGCTTGTCGCCGCTGATGGCAGCCATAGATGAGCAAGGCGCTCATCGCCAGAAACGACAGCGCGGCGGCGGGGAGCGCCACGCTGTTCCAGCCAAAGCCCTGGGCGATCATCATTCCGCCGCAGAAGGCGCCGATGGCGCTGCCGAGGTTAAAGGCGATCTGTCCCCCGGCCGCCCCCAGCATCTCGCCGCCTTTGGCGTTCTGCAGCAGCAGGATCTGCAGCGGCGCTGACAGGGCGAATAGTCCCGCGCAGCAGAGAAACGCCAGCGCCAGCGAAGCGACTTTCTGTTCACCGAAGGCAAAGATCAGCAGCAGCGTCACGGCAATGACCCCGTCGGTCATGGCCGCAATGCGCAGCGGGCTGTAGCGCCCGGAAATTTTGCCGCTGAACAGATTGCCGACCACCATTCCCAGCCCCGCCAGCATCATAATCAGCATCATCTTGCTTTCAGCAAAGCCGGATACATTGAGCATAAAGGGCTTGATATAGCTGAACCAGGCAAACACGCCGGCGTTACCGAACATGGTGGCGGCGAAAATCAGCCACGGCGCCGGGGAGGCAAGAAAACGGAACTGCTCGCGCAGCCGCGTGCTGGCCCGGTCATAAAGCGTGGGCACCCAGCAGAAGATCGCCAGAAATACCGCCACGTTAAATACCGCGATAAGCGCAAAGGTATAGCGCCAGCTGAAGTGATGCCCAAGCCAGGTGCCACCCGGGACGCCAACCAGGTTAGCGATCGTCATGCCGCCAATCATCCCCGCCACCGCGGCGGTCACCTTCCCCGGCGGCGCGATTTTCGACAGGATAATCGCGCCGACGCCAAAAAACGCCCCGTGGGGAAACCCGGAAACCAGCCGGCCAAGCGCCAGCATGGCGTAGCTACTGGAGAAGGTAAACAGAGTATTGCCGAGAATACACAGGCCAGCCAGGAACAGCATCACCGATTTCAGGGAAAACCGGCTGGAGAGCAGCGCCATGATCGGCGCGCCGATCACCACGCCGAAGGCATACCAGGCAATCATATTGCCGGCGGCGGGTATGGATATTCCGACATCGTGCGCCATATCCGGCAGCACGCCCATAATGCCAAACTCCGCCATGCCAAGTCCAAAGGTGCCCAGCGCCAGTGAAAAAATCGTTTTTTTCATACATCTTATAGGGGTATTGAGAGCCGGCCGGCATTATTTACCATCCCGCCCCGACACACCAGCTAAAAACGCCCGACGGCAGTTTCCTCCATACAACAGCCTGATTCGTTCATGTTCCCCAGCCGCGTGGCATACCGGCGGCATGGTTTCGCAGTAACAATCCCCTATCAAAATCAGTGAGCTCAAAGAGATAAACACCTCATTGATCTCAAGTTAACTTGAGGTTGTAAAGTCAAAACATCGTTCACCTTGGGAGAATTATCCATGCAAAGTGTTGATGTCGGTTTTACTCATGTCGCCTTTACCGTCCGCTGTCTGGCCAGCAGCATCGATTTTTATACCCGCTATACCGCGATGACCGTCATTCACCAGCGCGAGCCCGACCTCCCCTCGGCGCGGAAAGTGGCATGGCTCAGCGACCGCACCCGGCCTTTCGCCCTGGTGCTGGTGCAAAGTGACGATCCGGCCGATACGCCGCTGGGACCGTTCGGCCATCTCGGCGTCGCCTGCGCCACCCAGGCCGAGATCGATGAGAAAGTGGCCCTCGCACGGCGGGAAGGTGTTTTACGCCGGGAGCCGGAGCAGCTGGGCGATCCGGTGGGCTATTTCGCTTTCTTTGCCGACCCGGACGGTAACACCCTGGAGCTGTCGTGG
The DNA here is from genome assembly GCF_051858335.1 of Klebsiella sp. K47. Lineage (NCBI taxonomy): Bacteria > Pseudomonadati > Pseudomonadota > Gammaproteobacteria > Enterobacterales > Enterobacteriaceae > Klebsiella > Klebsiella sp. K47. Next base: position 143,810 of record NZ_JBPYUI010000010.1, on the reverse strand, counting down.
GGGCAGCGGGTGGGACTGGAAGTCATCCTGGCGGGAAAACCCGGCGAATAATTTTCCACCGCCTCGCCGGGGGAGGATTACACTTCAAAGGGATACCTCGGCAACACGGAGCATGGCGATGGGCAACAAGAAAAGCGGTAATCCGGTCGACACGGCGGCAAAAATCGCGCCGCTCGACAACAAAGCGTACGAGAAAGCGCTGCGCAAACTCCACGTTGAGCTGGTGAAACTGCAGCGCTGGGTGGTACACAAAGGACTGAAAGTGTGCATTGTCTTTGAAGGCCGGGACGGCGCCGGGAAAGGCGGCACCATTAAGGCCATCACCGAGCGCGTCAGCCCGCGTATCTTCCGAGTCGTCGCCTTACCCTCGCCCACCGAGCGCGAAAAAAGCCAGCTTTACTTTCAGCGCTATATCAAGCATCTCCCGGCGGCCGGCGAAATCGTGATTTTCGATCGCAGCTGGTATAACCGCGCCGGCGTCGAACGGGTGATGGGCTTTTGTACGCCGGAGGAGGTGCAGAAGTTCCTCGACGGCGCGCCGATGGTGGAGCGCGGCATGGTCGAATCGGGCATTATTCTGCTCAAGTACTGGCTGGAGGTCTCTCCGCAGGAGCAGGAGCGCCGTCTGCGGGATCGCATCGACGACGGGCGTAAAATCTGGAAGCTCTCGCCGATGGACATTAAGTCTTTCAACCGCTGGGATGAATATACCGCTGCCCGCGACGCCATGTTCGCCGCCACCGATACCGCCTGGGCGCCGTGGTTCGTCGCCCGCTCAGAGGATAAAAAGCGCGTGCGTCTGAATATCATCACCCATCTGCTGTCGCAGATCCCCTATGAAGCTTTACCGGTGGAGCCTGTGACGCTGCCGAAGCGCAAAATTGGCAAAATGAAACAGACTAATTTTCCTTTCCGCTTTATTCCGGAGAAGTTTTGATTATTTCCCGTCGCGCTGGTTAATGCCAGCGCCAGGTTTATTACTATAACCATGAATATTTCAGGCTGTTACTTCCCTCTGGAAGCTGTCTCGCAAAATAAATATTAAACTTACTGCTGGTATTTATTTTTTAGTGGGTAAAGTAAATAATCACAGAACCAACCGCAAGGAGCCTATGATCAAAAGTAATACGCTACGTAAAAGACCCACTGACGTACCCGTCCAGAAGGCGTCAGAACAGCCAGGTAAGGATTTACGAGAAGCAGATAAACAGCGACAGCACAAGGAATTCATTGCCGCAATGAATGAATTTATTGCAAAAGGAGGCACTCTTACTGATGATGAATTTTTCAGGGTGCTATGATGCTTGAATAATTCAATGTTTATCGAAATTGTTCTGCTCAGACAAATAAAATCCTGCCATATTATATGATCGTGCAGAATGATTATTATGCAGACCTGGCCACGAGAGTCATTATTCCTTTAATGCGACCACAACAGTTACCACGCTGGCATCAGCATGCCGTACCAAGGATAAATATAGAATTTGACAGCTTTTTACTTTGTACGCCAATGAGCAGTAACTTAAATAATAAACGGATCCCGCCACAGGATTTCGTCTGCAATCTGAGTCATGCGCGCCAGGGCGTTATCGATTCAATCGATACACTTATCACGAACTGCTGACTGCCGGGAACCCGCTCCGACATCTCCGGAGCGGGTTTCGCGCCGTGAAGGCTTACTTCATCCCTTCACGACTCTCTTTCATCGCTTCCAGGCGTTCGACATCGCGATACCAGCGCGGGTGGTGTTTCTTCGCCCAGCGGCGGCTCACCTTGCCTTCAATCATTCCCTTAATCGACCCCTTCACCCAGAACGCCATATACATATGGATAAGGATGGCGTGGATCAGAATGATGGCCGATGTTGCGTGAATCAGCAGGCTATAGCGAATCACCTGCATCGGGAAATATTCCGCAAAATATGGGCGCCAGATAATCACCCCGGTCACCAGCAGCACGAAAATCATGCTCATGATGGTCCAGAACATCATCTTCTGCCCGGCGTTATACTTACCGACGCGCGCCACCTTATGCTCGTTGCCTTTCAGCACCTCGACGATGCCTTTCAGCCACGGAATATCCTGTTTATCAGGGATGTTGTGGTGGACAAAGCGCACGAACATAAACATCAGCGCGACAAAAATCAGCACCCCAAAGAACGGGTGCAGAATACGCCCCATCTGCGGCGTGCCGAAGGTTTCCGTTAGCCACTGTAGCGTCGGAAAGAAGAACGATATTCCCGACAGCGCCACGAGGAAGAAACAGATAACCACCGTCCAGTGACAGGCGCGATCGATAAACGTTGTACGCACAATCATCTTCGATTTACTCATCATGCTTCTCCTCGTCGTCGTCAACTTCCTTGTTCGGCCCGATACCGATGTAGTGGTAAATCAGCCCGGCGAAGGTGGCGATAAAGCCCGCCGCCGCCAGCGGTTTCAGCGCCCCCTTCCACAGACTGATACTGGTATCGATCTGCGGTTCCTTCGGCAGCTTGTGATACAGCTCCGGCTGGTCGGCATGATGCAGGACGTACATCACGTGGGTTCCGCCGACGCCCGGCGGGTTGTAAATCCCGGCGTTGGCATAACCGCGTTTTTTAAGCTTAGCCACCCGCTCCTCGGCCACCTCCAGCATCTCTTTCTTCGTACCGAAGTGGATCGCGCCGGTAGGACAGGTTTTCACGCAGGCCGGTTCCTGGCCGACGCTGACCCGATCCACGCACAGGGTGCATTTATAGACCCGGTTATCCTCTTTATTGAGGCGCGGGACGTTAAACGGACACCCCGCAATGCAGTAGCCGCAGCCGATGCAGTTTTCCTGCTGGAAATCGACGATGCCGTTGGCGTACTGAATAATCGCCCCGGCGGATGGGCAGGCCTTCAGGCAGCCCGGCTCTGCGCAGTGCATACAGCCATCCTTGCGGATAAGCCACTCCAGTTTGCCGTTCTGTTCGGTCTCGCTAAAACGCATTACCGTCCAGGATTTGGCGCTGAGATCCGCCGGGTTGTCGTACACCCCGACGCAGTGCCCCACGTCATCGCGGATGTCATTCCACTCGGAACAGGCCACCTGGCAGGCTTTACAGCCCACGCAGGAGGAGACATCGATAAGCTTGGCGACTTCCGCTTTATAGTCCCGCGCGCGCGGCGCGGGGGTGATCGGGTTGGTCGCGGAGCGTTTAATAATGTCTTGGGTTTCCATCGCCATTGAATCGCTCCTTACGCTTTCTCGATGTTGACCAGGAACGCCTTGTATTCCGGCGTTTGCGAGTTGGAATCGCCAACGTTAGGCGTCAGGGTGTTGGCGATGTAGCCTTTGCGGGCCACGCCTTCAAAACCCCAGTGCAGCGGGATCCCGACGGTCTCCACCTGCTGGCCGTTGACGTTCAGCGTGCGCAGTCGGCGGGTCACCACGGCAACCGCGCGAATGAAGCCGCGCTTGCTGCTGACTTTCACCCAATCGCCGTTAGCGATACCTTTGCTTTTCGCCAGCCCTTCGCTGATTTCGACAAACTGTTCCGGCTGCGCGATGGAATTGAGCAACGCATGCTTGGTCCAGGTGTGGAAATGCTCGGTCAGACGATAGGTTGTCCCGACATACGGGAATTTATCCTTCTTACCTAAGCGAATGGCGTCCTCTTCATACAACCGCACCACCGGGCTGGAGACCACCTTCGGGTGCAGCGGGTTAGTGCCAAGCGGGGTTTCCATCGGCTCGTAGTGCTCCGGGAACGGCCCTTCCGCCAGTTTATCGAGCGCAAACAGGCGACCCAGCCCCTCCTGCTGCATGATAAACGGCCCGGTGTTGCTCCCTGGCGGCGCGGTATTGAAGTCCGGAATATCATTCCCGCCCCACTTGCTGCCGTTCCACTGGATCAGCATCCGCTTCGCATCCCAGGGCTTGCCGTTGATATCGGCCGAAGCGCGGTTGTACAGCACCCGACGATTGAGCGGCCACGCCCAGGCCCATCCCAGCGTATTGCCCAGGCCCGAAGGATCGGCGTTATCACGATTCGCCATCTGGTTACCCTGCTCGGTCCAGCTGCCGGTATAGATCCAGCAAGACGACGCGGTGCTGCCGTCATCGCGCAGCAGCGCGAAGCTATTGAGCAGTTGGCCTTTTTTCGCCAGCAAAGTGCCATTTTGATCGTAGAGATCCGCCAGCGCGTAGCCGTTGTTCTCTTTTGCCACCTCTTCCGATTCCGGATGGTCCGGCTGCTTGTAGCGCCAGCTCATCTTCAGCAGGGGTTCCGCGCCCTTCCCGCCTTCGGTGCGGTACAGTTCGCGCAGGCGATGGTAAATCCCGGCAAGGATTTCGCCATCATTGCGCGCTTCACCTGGGGCATCCTGACCTTTCCAGTGCCACTGCAGCCAGCGGCCGGAGTTGGCGATCGAACCGTCCTCTTCGGCAAAGCAGGTCGACGGCAGACGGAAGACTTCGGTCTGAATCGCCGACGGGTCGACATCATTAGACTCGCCGTGGTTCTGCCAGAAGGTCGAGGTTTCGGTCACCAGCGGGTCGATAACCACCATATATTTCAGCTTGCTGAGGCTGCGAACCACTTTGTTTTTGTCCGGGAAGGAGGCAACCGGGTTAAAGCCCTGGCAGATATAGCCGGTGACATTGCCGTTATCCATCATGTTGAAGTATTTGATAACGTCGTAAGCCTGGTCCCACTTCGGTAACCACTCAAAGCCCCAGTCGTTCTCTTTTTGCGCCGCCTCGCCGTAGAAGGATTTCATCAGGCTAACGAAGAATTTCGGGTAGTTGCTCCAGTAGTTCACCTGCTCGGGCAGGGTCGCCTTCGGCGTGTTGGCGCTGAGGTAGCTATGCAGATCGGTCTGTTTGTCCGATGGCAGCGTCAAATAGCCCGGCAGACTGGTCGACAGCAGGCCCAAATCGGTCAGCCCCTGAATATTAGAGTGGCCGCGCAGGGCGTTGACGCCGCCGCCGGCCATCCCCATATTGCCGAGCAGCAGCTGGATCATCGCCATGGTACGGATGTTCTGCGCGCCGACGGTGTGCTGCGTCCAGCCCAGGGCATACAGGAAGGTGGTGGTGCGGTCCGCGGCGCTGGTTGAGGCCAGCACGTCGCACACTTTAAGGAAGTCCGCTTTCGGCGTACCGCAGATGTTTTCGACCACCTCGGGCGTGTAACGGGAAACATGCTGCTTCAGCAGATTCCACACGCAGCGCGGGTGGCTGAGCGTTTCATCGCGTTTGGCGTAGCCGTTTTCATCGAACTGGTAGTTCCAGGACGATTTATCGTACTGGCGTTTTTCCGCATCGTAGCCGCTGAACAGCCCCTCTTCGAAGGCAAAATCATCCCGCACCAGCAGGCTGGCATTGGTGTAATGCTTAACGTACTCGGCATTGATCTTATTGTTTTCGATCAGGTACAGCAGCACGCCCGACAGGAAGGTAATGTCGGTACCGGAACGAATCGGCGCATAGATATCGGCCACCGACGCGGTGCGCGTAAAGCGCGGGTCGACGACGATCAGCGTGGCGTCGTTATTATTTTTCGCCTCCATCGCCCAGCGGAAACCCACCGGATGGGCTTCGGCGGCGTTACCGCCCATCACCACCACGACGTTGGCGTTTTTGATATCCACCCAGTGGTTGGTCATCGCACCGCGACCAAATGTTGGAGCAAGACTTGCTACCGTTGGTCCGTGTCAGACGCGCGCCTGGTTGTCTACCGCCAGCATACCCAGCGATCGCACAAACTTCTGCGTTAGCATGCCGGTCTCATTGCTTGCCGCCGAGGCGCACAGCATGCCGGTGGAAAGCCAGCGGTTAACCGTCACGCCCTGTTCGTTCTTTTCAATAAAGTTGGCGTCGCGGTCGGCTTTCATCAGTCGGGCGATGCGGTTAAAGGCTTCATCCCACGAGATGCGCTGCCATTTATCCGAGCCCGGGGCGCGGTATTGCGGATAACGCAGACGGTTTTCGCTGTGGACATAGTCCAGCAGGCCTGCCCCTTTCGGGCACAGCGCGCCGCGGCTCACCGGATGGTCCGGGTCCCCTTCGATATGGTAGATCGCTTCTTTGGCGTTTTTCGCACCGTCGCCGAGGCTATACATTAATAGCCCGCAGCCCACGGAGCAGTAAGTGCAGGTGTTGCGGATCTCTTTCGCACGCAGCAATTTGAAATTGCGTGCCTGAGCCAGCGCCATTTTAGGGGCAAAGCCCAGGGCGGCGGCGGTAGTTCCGGCCATACCGCCTGCGCAGATCTTAAAGAACTTTCTGCGGCTGACGTCCATTGCATTCCTCCATGCAGGATGTTGATTCATCGCGCGGAGGAAACTAACAGCAAAATCCCGGGAAAATTTGCGTCAAATCAAGGAGGAAAACCTTCGCCCCCTTAATCGCCAGCCCTGGCCATTTTCGCTAATCCCTAAGGGTTAGCAACGGCGGAAATTTTCGCCCCTCACCGATAAAAAGATGATATATATGCCGGCTGCATTTGCGTAACCATCAGGAAAAGCATGGAGAAAAAGAGAGCCACGACCATCGGCTTCGCCGCCATTATCTTATGGAGCACGATGGTCGGATTGATTCGCGGCGTCAGCGAAGGACTGGGAGCGGTCGGCGGCGCGGCGATGATTTACAGCCTTAGCGGCCTGCTGCTGATCTTTACCGTCGGCTTTCCCAACCTGCGCCAGATCCCGCGTCGCTATCTGCTGGCCGGCAGCGTGCTGTTTGTCAGCTATGAAATCTGCCTCGCGCTGTCGCTGGGCTATGCCGCCAGCCGCCAGCAGGCCATTGAGGTGGGGATGGTCAATTACCTGTGGCCCAGCCTGACGATTTTATTCGCCATTCTCTTTAATGGCCAGAAAAGCAGCTGGCTGGTGATCCCCGGCCTGATTCTCGCCCTGCTGGGCGTTGGCTGGGTGTTGGGTGGTGAGCATGGGCTACAGCCCGATGAGATTATCAGTAACGTCATTTCCAGCCCGCTTAGCTATCTGCTGGCCTTTGTCGGGGCGTTTATCTGGGCCGCCTACTGCACGGTGACGGCCAAATATGCCCGCGGTAAAAACGCCATTACGCTGTTCGTCCTGTTAACCGCCCTGACGCTATGGCTGAAATTTCTCGCCAGCGACCAGCCGCCGATGCTGTTTAGCTGGCCGGTGGTCATTAAGCTGATGACGGTCTCCGTGGCGCTGGGGCTGGCCTACGCGGCGTGGAACGTTGGCATCCTGCACGGCAACGTCAGCCTGCTGGCGGCGGCCTCCTACTTCACGCCGGTGCTCTCCTCTGCGCTGGCGGCGATCCTGCTGAGTGCGACCCTGTCGTGGTCCTTCTGGCAGGGGGCCGGGATGGTATGTCTCGGCTCCCTGCTCTGCTGGTACGCCACCCGCCGTTAGCCGAGATCGCCTCCGGCTACCGGCAGCGTCACGCCGGTGATATAGCTGGCCTCATCGCTGGCGAGAAACAGGATCGCATTCGCCTGTTCCGCCAGCGTGCCGTACCGGTGCAGCAGACTGCTCGCCACCGTCTGATCGACGACCTGCTGATACCACGCCTTTTCCTGCTCGCTCGGCTGCTCTTCGTTACGCGGCGTCAGGCGCGGCGGCGCCTCGGTCCCGCCCGGGGCCACGGCGTTAATCCGAATACCGCTGCCGCTGTACTCCATGGCAATCGACCGGGTCAGCGCGTTAACGCCGCCTTTCGCCGCCGAGTACGGCACCCGATTCACTCCCGCCGTCGCCACCGACGAAATGTTGACGATGCTGCCTTTGCCCTGCTTCAGCATCCATGGCAGCGCCGCGCGGCAGCCCCACAGCGTGGGGAACAGCGAGCGGCGGATCTCTTTCTCAATCTGCTCCGGCTGATATTCGGCAAAGGGGCGCGCCCAGATGGTGCCCCCAACGTTGTTGATCACCACGTCGATACGGCCAAAATGAGCGACCCCGGCGGCAAACGCCTGCTCGGTACTTTCCCACGCTTCCAGATCCGCCTCCAGCGCCAGCACCAGACAGCCGGATTGCGCCAGCGTCGCCGCCAGCTCATGGACGTATGACGAGCGATCGATGAGCAGCAGAGCCGCGCCTTCTGCAGCCGCCTGCTCCGCCGTCTGGCGGCCAATGCCCTGCGCCGCGCCGGTGATGACGACGACTTTATCGGTAAAACGCATTTTGTCTCCTTATGCCGCCGCGCTCTGGCTGGCGATAAATTTCTCATACCAGAACCCCGCCGGGGTGATCCCGCGGTCGCGCAACGCCGTGGCAACCGCGTTAACCATCGGCGGCGGGCCGCAGAGATAGATGTCCACGTCGCCGTTGTTCAGCATCGCGTCGTCGAGATGGTCGGTGACAAAGCCGCGCTGCGGGCAAGTGCTGTTTTCATCGGCCACCACCGGTAGCCAACGATACCCCGTCAACTGTTGAATAAAGGTATCCAGCGCGTCGGTTTTCACCAGATCACAGTCACGAGTAACACCGTACAGCAGCATCACCGGACGCTGGCTGCCCTGTGTCTGCAGGGTATGGAGCATGGAGAGCAGCGGCGCCAGGCCGGTACCGCCCGCCAGCATCAGCAGCGGACGTTCGCCGTGGCGCAGATAGAAGCTGCCCATCGGGCCGCTGAGGGTAAGACGATCGCCGGGCCGCGCCCGCTGGGTTAACCACTGGCTCATCATCCCGCCAGGCACGTTACGGATCAGAAAACGCCCTTCGAGGGAACCCGGTTGCGAGCTAAATGAGTAGGCGCGGACATGAGGCGTGCCCGGCACCTGAATGTTGACGTACTGCCCCGGCAGGAAGGCCAGCGGCTCATCGAGGGCGACCACCAGTTCGATGGCGGTATCGGACAGTAAATTCACCTGTCGTACCTGCGCCCCGAGCGTCGCCAGGGCCGTTTTGCACTGGGCAGCGGCCACCGGCACATTGATCACGCAGTCGCTGGTCGGGACCATCTGACAGGTCAGCACCTGACGATTCTGCGCTTCGTCGTCGCTTAACGCCTCGTCGAGATAATCTTCGCCCAGGTCGTACTCACCGCTGGCGCAGTGGCATTTGCAGGTACCGCAAACGCCGTCCGAGCAGTCCATCGGCAGATTCACCTTCTGGCGATAGGCGGCATCCAGGACTTTCTCTCCGGCATTGCACTGAATAAAACGGGTTACGCCGTCCTCAAAATTAAGAGCAATATTGAAGGTCATAAGCGCCTCTTAAATGTGGTAAACATCAATCACCTGACGGATATAGTCGTTATTCAGGCGCACAGTTTTACGGATGATTTGCGGTCTGCCGTCCTGTTCGATTAGCGTGCAGCAGGTAGAGCCAAAATAGGCATCCGTGTGCTGATAGCGATGGCTCCAGGTGACCCAGCTGTAACGCACCTCCAGACCCTCGTCGCTTTCGCCCATCAGCTCAACGTTGCTGATGATATGGGTGGTCCGCGGCTCTGGCGTACTGGCCCCGGAGCGCTCGGTTTTAATGCGGTAGACGCGATCCTCCAGTCCTTCGCGGTTGGGGTAGTAGATAAGCGAAATCTCTTTTTGCGGGTCTCGGGTCAGCTGGTCATCGTCGCCCCACGCCGGCATCCAGTAGACCACCTGCGGGCTGTAGCAGCTGAGCCATTCGTCCCACTGACGATCGTCCAGCAGACGGGCTTCGTAGTAGAGAAACTGGCGAACCTGTTCGAGGTTAAGCATCAGGCCACCTCCACGCGCTGGGTAATGGACTGGTCGTAACGCTGTTGTTCCTGTTCAATGGCCGCCAGCATCAGCGTCTGCCAGTGGTGGTGATGGGCGATGTACAGCGCTTCGTCCTCCGATTTCACCCCGCTTAACCGCGGCGAAAAGCCGGCATGTTGCGCATGCTCATCCGCGCCATCGACCCAGCGCAGCGCGCCGCGGCTGAGGTCGCTCCATGGCAGATTTTCGCCGAGATAGCCGCGCTGACAGGCGCTGAACTCTTCGAGGTCGTCCGGCGTCCCCATCCCACTGACGTTAAAGAAATCCTCGTACTGGCGGATTCGCAGCGCTCTGGCCTGGTCGGATTCCCCTTTCGGCGCAAAGCACCAGATGGTGACTTCGGTTTTATCCACCGCAATGGGGCGGATTACGCGGATTTGCGTCGAGAACTGATCCATCAGGTAGACATTGGGGTACAGGCACAGGTTGCGGGTTTCGTTGACCATCTGGTCGGCACGGCGTTCGCCAAATTCCGCCTGCAGCCGTTCGCGGTGGGCATAGACCGGGCGCACTTCCGGGTTGAGCGCCCGGGTCCACAACAGCATATGGCCGTTATCAAATCCATAGCCGCCGCCGAGGCTTTTTGACCAACCGTTGGCATCCACCGCGTGCGTCCCTTCCGCTTCATAGTTGCGGCGTGACATGGTTGAGGCGTAGTTCCAGTGGACCACGCTGACGTGATAGCCATCGGCGCCGTTTTCCGCGCCCAGTTTCCAGTTGCCCTCATATACATAGCTCGACGAACCCTTAAGTACCTCGAGCCCCTCCGGCGCCTGGTCGACGATCAGGTCGATAATCTTGCAGGTTTCCCCGAGATAGGCCTCCAGCGGCTGCACGTCGGCATTGAGGCTACCGAATAAGAAACCGCGATAGGACTGAAAACGCGGCAACTTTTGCAGGTCGTGGGAGCCGTCTTGTTTAAAGCTCGGCGGATAGCCGCCAGTGCTCTCATCTTTGGCCTTTAATAATTTGCCATTATTGCTGAAGGTCCAGCCGTGAAACGGACAGGTAAACGAATTTTTATTTCCGGTTTTGCGTCGACATAACATGGCGCCGCGGTGGGCGCAGCTGTTAATTAGCGCGTGCAGCTCATTCTTTTTATAGCGGGTAATAATAACCGGCTGCCGTCCCAGCGTCAGGGTATAATAATCTCCCGGCTCGGCAATCTGGCTTTCATGGGCAAGAAAAACCCAATTTCCTTCGAAGATATGTTTCATTTCAAAATCAAATAACTGCTGGTCGGTAAATATAGAGCGGTGGCAACGGTAAATATGATTTTCACGGTCGACAACTAAGGCATTATTGATTTTGTCTTTGAGCGTCGAGAGCGTTTTTTGCATGAGTCGGTCCCTCCTGCAGGATTCAGGATGAAAGAAACAGGGTGAATTCTTCGTTTTCGAGTGCAATATCTGGCCCGGGCAGTAGCGTGCCCGGGGCCGATAATGCCGCTTACTCTTTGGCGCGCAGGCGGATCCCGCGCTGCTCTTCGTCGGCGCTCAGCGCTTTACACAGGGTGAAATCAAAACAAACCTCGGTGTGCTCTCCCTCAAGATTGCGCTGCGCGATGATCTCGCGGTCGGTCACTTTTACCGGATCGGCAATCAGGCCGTCGCGGGTGGCAAAGGCAAAATCGTCCCACAGGTATTTATCGCCATTGAGGTTAATCTGGCTGGTCAGATGTTTATGACCCGGCGCGGAGACGAAAAAGTGAATGTGCGCCGGACGGTTGCCGTGGCGACCCAGTCTGTCCAGCAGTTTCTGGGTTGGGCCATCCGGCGGGCAGCCGTAGCCGGAGGGCATGATGCTGCGCACGCTGTAGCGGCCATCAGCGCCGGTGCGGATCCGCCGGCGCAGGTTGTACTCACTCTGGCCTGGGTCGAAGAAGGAATAATTTCCGAGGGTGTTGGCGTGCCAGATATCAACAATAGCGTTGGCCACTGGCCGGCCTTCGGTGTCTTTGACTTCACCGTGCAGCCACATCACTTCTCCGGCGTCGGCGCCGTCATCCATGCGGGCGTGACCCTCGGCCAGCGGCGCATTAGCCACGTACAGCGGCCCTTCGATGGTGCGCGGGGTGCCGGTTTCCCGATGCGCTGCCGCGTCGATGGCGTCCTGGCGCAGATCGAGGAAATGCTCCAGTCCCAGTCCCGCCGCCAGCAGCGCCGCCTCCTGACGCCCGCCCAGCTCGTGCAAATAGTTTACCGCGTGCCAGAACTCTTCTTCCGTAACGTTATAGTCGTCGATGAGCGTGCAGATATTTTCCAGCAGACGATGAATAATCGCCTTAAAACGTTCATCGCCGCCGGCAACATCTAATCCGGCACTGTCGCGTAATAATTTCTGAATAGCTGGTTGTTGTACGAATACATTACTCATACTGGTTCTCTCTTATATTTTGCAGGGTATACGCCGGTAATACCGGCGTGAGGTCAGATATTATTATTAGCGATCGTCATCGCGAATTGATGACGGATGACGACAGAGGGCTTCCACTTTTATCGCCATAAAGGGATATAGCGGCAATCCCATTAATATTTGATGCAATTCTTCGGCATCTTGAACATCGAAAATACTGACGTTGGCATAAAGGCCGGCAACGCGCCAGATATGCCGCCATTTGCCTTCCCGCTGTAATTGTTGCGAATAGGCTTTTTCGCGTTGTTTTATTTCCTCCGCCTCGTTGGCGGGAAAGCCAGGCGGAATATTGACGGTCATCTCCACTTTAAATAACATTTTTTTCTCCTGTTCCCCGCTACGGCTGGCGGGTATAAAAATGCAGTTTGTCTTCATCCAGCTCGACGCCAAGGCCCGGCGTTTGCGGCAGCGCCACCTGACCGTCGGCAAAGGTGAGCGGCACGCTGACAATATCGTCTTTCAGCAACAGCGGGCCGAACATCTCGGTACCCCACTGCAGCGGCAGCGTCGACCAGGCGTGCAGAGAAGCCACGGTCCCTACGGTGCCTTCCAGCATGGTGCCGCCGTACAGGCCAATCCCTGCCGCCTGCGCGACGCGGGCCAGCGCCAGCACGCTGTTCGGCCCCCCGGCTTTGGCGATTTTCAGCGCGTAAGCGCCGGTAAAGCCCTGCTGCGCCAGCTGATAACCATCGTAAGCGGTCGCGACCGCTTCATCCGCGAGGATCGCGGTTTCAATTTGCTGGCTTAACCGCACCAGGGCGGCATTATCATGGGCGCTGACCGGCTGTTCGATAAGATCGACGCCCATCGCCGCCAGTTCGCGGCAGCCTTTTGCGCCGGTGGCGGCGTCCCAGGCCTGGTTGACGTCGACACGGATGCTGGCGCGGTCGCCTAACGCTTCAACGATGGCGCGGGTATGACGCAGGTCGGTGGCGAGTTCACGCGCGCCGATCTTCAGTTTGAACGCCCGGTGGCGGCCTTCGGCCAACAGTTTTTCTCCTTCAGCGATATCTTTCGCGGTATCGCCGCTGGCTAAGGTCCACAGCACCGGCAACGCCGTTTGCAACGCGCCGCCGAGCAAGGCTGATACCGGCAGACCTAAGGCTTTGCCCTGGGCGTCGAGCAGCGCGGTTTCGATGGCGGACTTCGCAAAGGTGTTGCCTTTAATGGCGCCGTTCATGCGGGCGGTCAGCGCATTCAGGTTATCGGCCGGCTGCCCTTTTAACAGCGGCGTCAGATAATGGGTGATCGCCGACGAGATGGCCTCGGGGCTCTCAACGCCATAGCTCAAGCCGCCGATGGTGGTGGCTTCGCCGATGCCGCAGATGCCGTCGGAACGGGTAAGGCGCACGATCACCAGCGACTGGCAGCCCATGGTGGTCATCGACAATTTATGCGGCCGGATGGTCGGGACATCCACAATCCAGCTCTCGATTTGCTCTACGGTGGCAGTCATTTTCTGTTCCTGATGAGATATATAACTTTTTGTACCCACATCCATAACGGGGGTCTGTGCCATTGACAATAGGGTTCAGCCTGGCGGATGGTCAACGGCGATAATCGAAATGTTGTGCGATTATCGACGCATTTGTTAAAAGACGGTTATTAATGTGATCGTGGTGGTAAAACCGGCACAATTCAGCGCGCCCCATTTTGCGCAAGGTATAGTGATCTGCCGTGAGCTTTACGCTGCAACGGAGAAGGATGCGATGAGCGACAATATCCCCAATACGCTGAGCGCCAGGCAGGCCGAGCACGACCCTAACTTTATGCTATCTCTGGCCCGCGGGCTGGAGGTCCTTAACGCCTTCACCCCCCAGCGCCAGCGGCTGACCATTTCCCAGCTCAGCCAGAAAACGCAAATCTCGCGCGCGGCGGTACGCCGCTGTTTGTATACCCTCGCCGCGCTGGGCATGGTGCACAGTCCGGATGGCCGTAGCTATGAACTGCTCCCCCGGGTGCTGGCCGTCGGCCACGCCTATCTGGCAGGCACGCCGCTGGCCAAGGTGGCGCAGACGGCGCTGGATAATCTTGGCAAAGCGCTCGGCGAATCCTGTTCGGCGGCCACGCTCGACGGGGATAACGTGCTCTATATTGCCCGCGCGGCGGTCAATAATTTACTGAGCATCGATCTGGGGCGCGGCAGCCGCCTGCCGGCGTGGGCCACGTCGATGGGGCGGGTGTTGCTGAGCGCGCTGCCGGAGGAACAGCTGGAAGTGACGTTGTCACGAGTTACGCTTATTCGCTACACTCCGCATACCCTGTGCGATTTGTCCGGTTTACGTGCAGAGATCGCCCGGGTGCGCATGCAGGGCTATGCCCTCGCCGACCGGCAGATCGAGGTAGGCTTGTGCTCGCTGGCGGTACCCGTGCTGTCGCGTCACGGTCAGGTGGTGGCCGCCCTGAATGTCGGGGTACCTGCCGCGACGGTCAGCGCCGCGGCGTTAAAAGAGAAGGCTCTCGCCCCGCTACGGCGCGCGGCGATGGATCTGTCGCTGCAGCTATAGCGCCGACTGCGGTTTCGCCACGGTGGCGAGGCTGCGCCAGATCCCGGCGGCCAGCAGCAGAAGCAATACACCCGCCGTCGCCAGCACCAGGCTATGAGCCTGAATAAAAGCCGTCTTCGCCGCCGCCATCAGCGCCTGCGCCACCCCGGCGGGCAGCGCCTGGGACAGACTCACCGCCTCGCCAATCGATGACGCCGCCTGCTGCGCCATGGCGCCACTCAGGCCAGACGGCAGCGCAATAGAGGCGCTGTAGCTGCGGGTCAGGATCAGGCCGAACAGCGCTATGCCGAGACCGGCGCCCAGCTCATAGGCCATGGTTTCAATCGCCCCCGCGGCCGCCGCTTTCTCCTTCGGCGCTGCCGCCATAATCGCGGAACTGGAGGCCAGCAGCGCGCTGGCCACGCTAAAGCCCAGCAGCGTCATCAGCCCCCAGGCCAGCCACTGCTGGGTACTGAAATCGGTCAACGCCAGGCCGAGAAAGCTGAAGGCGCTGAGCAGCATCCCGCCGGTCGCCACCTCGCGCAGCCCAAGCCGCGACACCAGCAGGCCGGCAATCGGGCCGCTGAAGCCGCTGGCCACCATTACCGGCAGCATAAATATCCCCGCCTCGAACGGCGTTTTCTGGTGCACAAACTGCAGCTCCTGGGCCATCAGCAGCTCAAAACCGACCAGGGTAATCAGGGCCGTCATCGCCATCATCACCCCGCTTAAGATTATGCGATGGGTGAACAGGCGCATATCCACCATCGGGCGGGCCGCCGACAGCTGCTTGCGGATAAACCAGGTTAACATCGCCGCCCCGCCGAGCGCCACCAGCGCGGTGAGCCACAGCGCCAGCTGGCCCTTCAGCGCCGATTTCGCGCTAAACACCAGCATCAGGATCGCGGCAATCAAAACGAGCGCCTGCAGTAGATTGAGCGGCTGTTCGCGGCGCGCGGGCTGGCGCGGCACCACTTTCGCGTTAATCGCGATAACCACCAGCACGATCGGCACATTGATCAGGAACACCGACCCCCAGTAGAAATGCTCCAGCAGGATACCGCCCACCAGCGGGCCGAAGGCCGCGCCGCCGGAGCCGACCGCTGCCCACAGCCCCAGCGCCATATTGCGCTGGCTGGCCTCGGCAAAGGTGCTGCGGATCCCGGCCAGCGTCGCCGGGACGATCATCGCCGCCCCCACCGCCAGCAAAGCGCGTGAGGCAATCAGCGTCATGGCCGTCGGCGACAGCGCGGCGCACAGCGAGGCGATGCCAAAAATGGCGCTGCCGAGCAGCAGCAGGCGCTTAAAGCCGATCTTATCGCCAAGGGCGCCCATCGGCAGCACCATCCCGGCCATCACTAATGAGTAGATATCAATGATCCACAACAGCTCATTGCCGCTGCTACCCAGCGCCACGCTGAGGGTCGGCGCGGCCACATGCAACACCGTAGCGTCAATCGCCACCGGAATATAAACCAGCAAAATCGCCATCAGCGTCATCCATTGCCGTGACATAGCTTGTACCTCAATCAATATTGAATATTGGACACACGTCCAGGATGGCGATCCTGCCGGATTGTTGAACACATGTCCAACTTTTTGTTACACTCGGCCAAAGCCAGATGACAGCGGGGTTCTATGCACTATTTACAACGTGATGCGCGACGGGAAGGGATTATGCAGGCCGCCATGCGCCTGGCGCTGCGCGGCGGCTTTGCCGCCATGACCGTGCGGCAGATCGCCCGCGAAGCCCAGGTGGCCGCCGGGCAGCTGCACCACCACTTCACCTCCATCGGCGAGCTGAAAGCGCAGGTTTTCATCCGCCTGATCCGCGAGATGCTCGACATGCCGCTGGTGGCTGAGGACGCCAGCTGGCGCGAGCGCTTGTTCTCGATGATCGGCAGCGAGGATGGCCGACTGGAACCCTATATCCGCCTGTGGCGCGAAGGCCAGGTGCTGGCCGACAGCGATCCGGACATCAAAGCGGCCTACCTGCTGACCATGAATATGTGGCATGCCGAGACCGTCGCCATCATCGAGCAGGGCCTCGCCAGCGGCGAATTTCGGTCGGCTGAGCCTGCGGCGGATATCGCCTGGCGCTTTATCGCCCTGGTGTGCGGCCTCGACGGGATTTATGCGCTGGACGCGCAGGCCCTGGATGAGGCGGCGTTTAGCCGCTATGTAAATAAGATGATTACGCTGGAGTTGTTTTAGGTATATTTACATTTAGTAACAATTAATTCCGCTACGCTTACCACGTGCTCTCTGTCGGCACGTTTTTTTTATCTACGCTTCATAGATAACGCAAATTAAGCGTTATTCACTATCCCCTTGTATTCAGCTGTTGACCTTATTTATTTACTCCTTTCCGGGCAAGTAGAGGGCAATATGTCGGTGCAGAATGATAAAGATAATCATTACCTTTTGAACAACTGGCGGCCTGAAAACAAGGCGTTCTGGGAAAATAAAGGCCAAGCCATTGCGCGAAGAAATCTATGGATATCAGTGGCCTGTCTGCTACTTGCTTTCTGCGTATGGATGTTATTCAGCGCCGTAGCGGTCAATCTCAATAAGGTCGGTTTTCATTTCACCACCGACCAGCTTTTTTTATTAACCGCCCTGCCTTCACTTTCCGGCGCGATATTACGGGTCCCCTACTCCTTTATGGTACCCCTTTTTGGCGGGCGCTACTGGACCGTATTAAGTACCGTTATCCTGATCGTGCCTTGTATTTGGTTAGGGGTGGCAATCCAGAATATTACTACTCCGTTCTGGGTATTTATTATTATTGCGCTGTTGTGCGGTTTTGCCGGAGCGAATTTTGCTTCCAGCATGGGAAATATCAGTTTCTTTTTCCCCAAAGCGAAACAGGGCAGCGCGCTGGGAGTCAACGGCGGCCTTGGCAATCTGGGCGTAAGCGTGATGCAGATGGTCGCCCCGGCGGTCATCTTCCTGCCGCTCTTCACCTTTCTCGGCGTCCATGGCGTCACCCAGCCCGATGGTTCGACAATCACCCTGAGTAATGCGGCGCTCGTCTGGGTACCGCTGCTGCTGCTCGCCACCGTCGCGGCATGGTTCGGCATGAACGATATCGCCGGTTCAAAGGCCTCGATTCGCGATCAGCTTCCCGTGCTCAAGCGACCGCATATGTGGCTGTTAAGCCTGCTCTATCTGGCGACGTTTGGCTCGTTCATCGGCTTTGCCGCCGGCTTTGCCATGCTGGCGAAAACCCAGTTTCCCGCGGTCGATATCCTCAAGCTCGCCTTCTTTGGACCGTTCATCGGCGCGCTGGCGCGCTCGTTCGGCGGGATCATCTCCGACCGTCTCGGCGGCGTGCGGGTGACGCTGGTTAACTTCGTCCTGATGGCGCTGTTTACAGGCCTGCTGTTTCTGACCCTGCCAGGCAGCGGCTCCGGCAGCTTTCTCGCTTTCTACGTGGTGTTTATGGGGCTCTTTTTAACCGCCGGTCTGGGAAGCGGCTCCACCTTCCAGATGATCGCCGTCATCTTCCGCCAGCTCACCATCGACAGCGTAAAACAGCGCGGCGGCAGCGATGAAGAAGCGCAGCACGAGGCGGTGACCGATACCGCTGCCGCGCTGGGCTTTATCTCGGCGATCGGCGCCATCGGCGGCTTCTTTATTCCGAAAGCCTTCGGCACCTCGCTGGCGATGACCGGCTCACCGGTTGGCGCGATGAAAGTCTTTTTTGTCTTCTATGTGGTTTGCGTGCTGGTGACCTGGCTGGTCTACGGCCGCCGTAAACCCGCTTAACCATAACGATTTATCTGCCGGATAGCGGCTTACGCCTTATCCGGCCTTACGAGTTCGTTCGCTCATCCGGCCGGGTGGCACGATGCCGGACATCATCGGAGCAGGAGAAATGTCATGAGTAAACTTCTGGATCGCTTTCGCTACTTTAAGCAGAAGGGCGAGACCTTTGCCAACGGCCACGGCCAGGTCTATAACAACAACCGTGACTGGGAAGATAGCTACCGTCAACGCTGGCAGTTCGACAAAATTGTCCGCTCCACGCACGGTGTGAACTGCACCGGCTCCTGCAGCTGGAAAATTTACGTCAAAAACGGCCTCGTTACCTGGGAAACCCAGCAGACCGATTATCCGCGCACCCGGCCGGATCTGCCAAATCACGAACCGCGCGGCTGCCCGCGCGGCGCCAGCTACTCCTGGTATCTCTACAGCGCCAACCGCCTGAAGTACCCGCTGGCGCGTAAACGACTGATTGAGCTGTGGCGCGAAGCCCTGGCGAAGCATCCCGACCCGGTGCTGGCATGGGATAGCATCATGCAGGATCCGTCAAAAACCCGCAGCTATAAAGCGGCGCGCGGCAAAGGCGGTTTTGTCCGCTCCAGCTGGAAAGAGCTGAACCAGCTCATCGCCGCCGCCAACGTCTGGACCATCAAACATTATGGCCCGGACCGCGTCGCCGGCTTCTCGCCGATCCCGGCGATGTCGATGGTCTCCTACGCCGCGGGCACTCGCTATTTATCGTTGATTGGCGGCACCTGCCTGAGCTTTTATGACTGGTACTGCGATCTGCCCCCCGCCTCGCCGATGACCTGGGGCGAACAGACCGACGTGCCGGAATCCGCCGACTGGTACAACTCCAGCTACATTATCGCCTGGGGCTCCAACGTGCCGCAGACCCGAACCCCGGACGCCCACTTCTTTACCGAAGTGCGCTACAAGGGCACCAAAACTATCGCCATCACGCCGGACTATTCGGAAGTCGCTAAGCTCTGCGACCAGTGGCTGGCGCCGAAGCAAGGCACCGACAGCGCGCTGGCGATGGCCATGGGCCATGTGATCCTCAAAGCCTTCCACCTCGATAACCCGAGCGATTACTTTCTCAACTACTGCCGGACCTACACCGACATGCCGATGCTGGTGATACTCGAGCCGCGCGACGACGGCAGCTATACGCCGGGCCGTATGCTGCGTGCTTCCGACCTGCTTGACGGTCTCGGAGAAAGTAATAACCCGGAATGGAAAACCGTGGCCTATAACAGCGACGGGGAACTGGTGGCGCCGAACGGCTCCATCGGCTTTCGCTGGGGCGAAAAAGGCAAATGGAATCTCGAACAACGGGCAGACGGCAAAGATGTCGAGCTTAAGCTGTCGCTGCTGGATATTCGCGACAGCGTGGTGTCGGTGGGCTTCCCCTACTTTGGCGGCAACGAAAACCCGCATTTTCGCAGCGTAGCGCAGTCACCGGTGACCCTTCACCCGCTACCGGCTAAACAGCTGACGCTGGCCAGTGGCGAAAACGGCCTGGTGGTCAGCGTCTATGACCTGATTCTGGCCAACTACGGTCTGGATCGCGGGCTTGACGATGTCAATGCGGCGAAGGATTTCGCCGAGGTCAAAGCCTATACCCCGGCATGGGCGGAGCAGATCACCGGCGTACCGCGTCAACATATCGAACAAATCGCCCGCGAGTTTGCCGATACGGCGCATAAGACCCACGGCCGCTCAATGATTATCCTCGGCGCCGGGGTGAACCACTGGTACCACATGGATATGAACTACCGCGGGATGATTAATCTGCTGGTATTCTGCGGCTGCGTCGGCCAGAGCGGCGGCGGCTGGTCGCACTATGTCGGTCAGGAGAAACTGCGCCCGCAGACCGGCTGGCTGCCGCTGGCGTTCGCCCTGGACTGGAGTCGTCCGCCGCGGCAGATGAACAGTACCTCTTATTTCTACAACCACGCCAGCCAGTGGCGCTACGAAAAACTGACCGCGCAGGAGCTGCTGTCGCCGCTGGCCGACGCCAGCAAATTTAGCGGCAGCCTTATCGACTTCAACGTCCGTGCGGAACGGATGGGCTGGTTACCTTCTGCGCCCCAGCTCAACATCAACCCGCTGACCATTAAGCAGCAGGCCGAGGCCGCCGGGCTCTCCCCCGCGGAGTTCACCGTCCAGTCGTTAAAATCAGGCGATATTCGCTTTGCCGCCGAGCAGCCGGATAGCGGCAAAAACCATCCGCGCAACCTGTTTATCTGGCGCTCAAACCTGCTGGGATCGTCCGGTAAGGGGCATGAGTACATGTTGAAATACCTGCTCGGGACCGACAGCGGTATTCAGGGTGATGAACTGGGCGCCAGCGATGAGGTAAAACCTGAGGAAGTCGAGTGGCAGACCGCAGCGATTGAGGGCAAACTCGATCTCCTGGTGACCCTCGATTTCCGCATGTCCAGTACCTGTCTCTTCTCCGATATTGTCCTGCCGACCGCCACCTGGTATGAAAAAGACGATATGAACACCTCGGATATGCACCCGTTTATCCACCCGCTCTCCGCCGCCGTCGAC
Organism: Klebsiella sp. K47; assembly: GCF_051858335.1. Lineage (NCBI taxonomy): Bacteria > Pseudomonadati > Pseudomonadota > Gammaproteobacteria > Enterobacterales > Enterobacteriaceae > Klebsiella > Klebsiella sp. K47. The sequence continues at coordinate 122,876 of NZ_JBPYUI010000010.1, read as the reverse complement.
CCGGCCTGGGAGGCGAAAAGCGACTGGGAGATCTACAAGGATATCGCTAAATCCTTCTCGCAGGTCTGCGTCGGCCATCTTGGCAAAGAGACCGATGTGGTGCTGGTCCCGCTGCAGCATGATTCCCCCGGCGAACTGTCGCAGCCGTTCGAGGTGCTTGACTGGCGCAAGGGCGAATGCGATCTGATCCCCGGGAAAACCGCACCGTCGATTGCCCTGGTGGAACGCGACTATCCTGCCACCTGGGAACGCTTCACCTCTCTCGGCCCGCTGCTCGATAAGCTTGGCAACGGCGGGAAAGGCATTTCGTGGAATACGCAAAGCGAAGTCGATTTCCTCGGCAAGCTTAACTACGTCAAGCCCGACGGTCCGGCCAAAGGCCGGCCGCGGATCGACAGCGCCATTGACGCCTCTGAAGTTATTCTCAGCCTCGCCCCGGAAACCAACGGCCAGGTGGCGGTGAAAGCCTGGCAGGCGCTGGGAGAGTTTACCGGCCGCGATCATACCCATCTGGCGCTCAATAAAGAGGATGAGAAGATCCGCTTTCGCGATATTCAGGCGCAGCCGCGCAAAATTATCTCCAGCCCGACGTGGTCGGGACTGGAAAGCGAGCACGTCTCCTACAATGCCGGTTATACCAACGTGCATGAGCTGATCCCATGGCGCACCCTCTCCGGCCGCCAGCAGTTGTATCAGGACCATCCGTGGATGCGCGCCTTCGGCGAAAGCCTGGTAGCCTATCGCCCGCCCATTGATACCCGCAGCGTCAGCCAGATGAAGGCCGTGCCGCCAAACGGCTTTCCGGAAAAAGCGCTGAATTTCCTGACGCCGCACCAGAAGTGGGGGATCCACTCCACCTATAGCGAAAACCTGCTGATGCTGACGCTGTCGCGCGGCGGGCCGATCGTCTGGCTTAGCGAAACCGACGCGAAAGAGCTGGGCATTGAAGATAACGACTGGATTGAAGCGTTCAACGCCAACGGGGCTCTCACCGCGCGGGCGGTGGTGAGCCAGCGGGTGCCGCCGGGGATGACCATGATGTATCACGCTCAGGAACGGATTATGAATATCCCGGGTTCGGAAGTGACCGGTCGTCGCGGCGGCATTCATAACTCGGTAACCCGCGTCTGTCCGAAGCCAACGCACATGATTGGCGGCTACGCCCAGCTGGCCTATGGCTTTAACTATTACGGCACCGTCGGATCGAACCGCGACGAGTTCATCATGATCCGCAAAATGAAGAATATTGCCTGGCTGGATGACGAAGGTCGCGATCAGGTACAGGAGGCGAAAAAATGAAAATCCGTTCTCAGGTTGGAATGGTGCTGAATCTGGACAAATGCATCGGCTGTCACACCTGCTCGGTCACCTGTAAAAACGTCTGGAGCAGCCGCGAAGGCATGGAGTACGCGTGGTTCAATAACGTGGAGACCAAACCGGGCATTGGCTACCCCAAAAACTGGGAGGACCAGGATCAGTGGCAAGGCGGCTGGATCCGCGGCATTAGCGGTAAGCTGACGCCCCGCCTCGGCAATCGGGTCAGCGTGTTATCGAAGATTTTCGCCAACCCGGTGCTGCCGGCGATCGACGATTACTACGAACCCTTTACCTACGACTACCAGCACCTGCACAACGCGCCGGAGGGCAAATATCTGCCGACCGCCCGCCCGCGCTCGCTGATCAGCGGCGAGCGTATGGATAAGATTAGCTGGGGCCCGAACTGGGAGGAGCTGCTCGGCGGCGAATTCGAGAAACGCGCCCGCGACCGTAACTTCGAAGCCATGCAAAAAGAGATGTACGGCCAGTTCGAAAATACCTTCATGATGTATCTCCCGCGCCTGTGCGAGCACTGCCTCAACCCGAGCTGCGTGGCCACCTGCCCGAGCGGCGCCATCTACAAGCGTGAGGAAGATGGCATCGTACTGATCGATCAGGATAAATGCCGCGGCTGGCGGATGTGCATCAGCGGCTGCCCGTACAAAAAAATCTACTTTAACTGGAAGAGCGGTAAGTCGGAAAAATGTATCTTCTGCTATCCGCGCATTGAGTCCGGGCAGCCAACGGTCTGCTCAGAAACCTGCGTCGGGCGCATCCGCTATCTTGGCGTACTGCTGTATGACGCCGACCGTATTGAAGAGGCGGCCAGTACCGAACATGAAACCGACCTCTATGAGCGCCAGTGCGAGGTGTTCCTTAATCCAAACGATCCGGCGGTCATCGAGGAAGCGCTAAAGCAAGGGATCCCGCACAACGTCATTGAGGCGGCGCAGAAGTCGCCGGTCTATAAGCTGGCGATGGACTGGAAGCTGGCCCTGCCGCTGCATCCGGAGTATCGCACCCTGCCGATGGTCTGGTACGTGCCGCCCCTGTCGCCGATCCAGTCGGTTGCCGACGCCGGCGGCTTACCGAGCAACGGCAACATCCTGCCGGCGGTTGAGAGTCTGCGCATCCCGGTGCAATACCTGGCAAATCTGCTGAGCGCCGGCGATACCGGACCAGTCTTGCGCGCGCTGAAACGGATGATGGCGATGCGCCACTACAAGCGCTCGCAAACCGTCGAGGGCGTCACCGATACCCGCGTCATTGAAGAGGTGGGCCTCAGCGTTGAGCAGGTCGAAGAGATGTATCGCTATCTGGCGATCGCCAACTACGAAGACCGCTTCGTGATCCCCACCAGCCATCGCGAACTGGCGGAGGATGCCTTTCCGGAACGTAACGGCTGCGGCTTTACCTTCGGCGATGGCTGCCACGGGTCAGATACGAAATTCAACCTGTTTAACAGCCGGCGGATCGACGCCATCGACGTCAGCGGCGTGCGTAAGCATGGGGAGGGCGAGTGATGCGGATCCTGAAAGTGATCGGTCTGCTGCTGGAGTACCCCGACGAGTTACTGTGGGAGAACCGCGACGACGCCCTGGCGCTGATCAGGGCCGATGTCCCTTCCCTGACGCCGTTTGTCGGTGAGCTGTTGACGGCTCCGCTGTTGGATCGCCAGGCCGAATGGTGCGAGGTGTTCGAGCGCGGGCGCGCCACCTCGCTGCTGCTGTTTGAACATGTGCATGCCGAATCCCGCGACCGCGGCCAGGCGATGGTCGACCTGATGAATCAGTATCAGCAGGCGGGTCTGCAGATCGATTGTCGCGAGCTGCCCGACCATCTGCCGCTGTATCTGGAGTATCTCAGTATTCTACCTCCCGCGGAGGCTCGGGAGGGGCTGCAGAATATCGCGCCGATTCTGGCGCTGATCGGCGGCCGTCTTAAGCAGCGAGCCTGCCCGTACTACCAGCTGTTTGACGCCCTGCTGGCGCTGGCTAAAAGCCCGCTCACCAGTGACAGTGTCACAAAACAGGTGGCGGGAGAAAAGCGCGACGACACCCGTCAGGCGCTGGACGCCGTGTGGGAAGAAGAGCAGGTGAAGTTTATCGAAGATAATGCGACCGCTTGCGATAGCTCGTCGATGCAAGCTTATCAACGACGCTTTAGTCAGGATGTGGCGCCGCAGTACGTTGACATCCGCGCCGGAGGCCCGAAATGATCCAGTATCTGAACGTCTTCTTTTACGATATCTACCCTTACCTGTGCGGCACCGTCTTTCTGGTGGGCAGCTGGCTGCGCTACGATTACGGGCAGTATACCTGGCGCGCCTCATCCAGCCAGATGCTGGATAAGCGCGGGATGGTGCTATGGTCGAACTTATTTCATATCGGCATTCTCGGCATCTTCTTTGGCCATCTCTTTGGCATGCTGACCCCACACTGGGTCTACTCGTGGTTCCTGCCGATGTCCCAGAAGCAGCTGATGGCCATGATCCTTGGCGGCGTATGCGGCGTGCTGACCCTGGTAGGCGGTATCGGCCTGCTGATGCGCCGCCTGACCAACCCGCGAATTCGCGCCACCTCCACGACCGCGGATATTTTGATCCTGTGCATTCTGCTGATTCAGTGCGCGCTGGGGCTGACGACCATCCCCTTCTCCGCCCAGCATCCGGACGGCAGCGAAATGCTCAAGCTGGTGGACTGGGCGCAGGCGGTGGTCACCTTCCACGGCAGCGCCTCGGCGCATCTGGACGGTGTCGCATGGATTTACCGCGTCCACCTGGTGCTCGGAATGACCATCTTTCTGATCTTCCCCTTCACCCGCCTGGTTCACGTCTGGAGCGCGCCGGTGGAGTATTTCACCCGGCGTTACCAGGTGGTACGCTCCCGGCGCTGAGCGCTGGCGGCGTTTACCATTCATCCTTACCGGTAGCCCGGACGAGGCCTTCGCGCCAAGTCCGGGTATTTATCGTACCTGGCTCCAGGCTTTATGCCGGATGGCGGCTACGCCTTGCCCGGCCTACAGGGGCCTCTCACAGGCTCATACCTCGCAGGCCCGCGCAAGCGCAGCGCCGCCGGGCATGGGGAGATTTACTTCCCGGCTTCCGGATGGGTATCGAACGCCGCCATCACCGCCGCCAGCGCCGCTTCGCTGAAGCCATGTTTAGGATCGTCCACCCCCAGGCCGAAGCGGGTCTGCAGCCCTTCATATAGCGCGGAGACATCGGCAAAATCGATCTTCTCCACCACATGGTTATTCTCCCAGTGGGTAAAGTGGAAGTTGGTGAGGGTCATTTTGCCACCGTCCGGCAGATGACGGCACATCAGCAGATGGTGACGGAAGTGGGACTGTGGCCAGTGCGCCGACCAGAAGTTGCCCATCACATAATCAGACGCATACTGGCGGCCTAAATCGAAATGGTACATCGACTGCCAGTGTTCGTGATGGTTGAACTGCAGCGTCCACTCATCCCCTTCATGCACCAGACGATAGCTGCCGTGCGGCGTTTGCTGTGGGATATCGGCCAGCAGTTTGATCGGCGCGGTCAGCGTCTGGCCGCCGAAGCCGACGTCGGCGATCCAGCGCTCCCCCGCCACTTCCACCAGCAATAGACGGTGAGTACGCGGCGGCATCTGCGGCGGGTTGGCCAGCACCACGCGGCCCAGCAGGCTGCGGACGTTAAAGCCTATCTCGCGCAGCGCGCGCTCCAGCAGGCCATTCTGTTCAAAACAATACCCCCCGCGGCGGGCGGCGATCAGCTTCTCTTCCAGCGCCCCATCGTCAAGGTGGATTTCACGCGGCAGCAGGACGTCGAGGTTTTCAAAGGGGATGGCGCTGTTATGCTGCAGATGCAGTTCCCGCAGGGTATCAATGGACACATCAGGCTCACCCGTCCAGCTCAGACGGGAAAAATAGGCGCGTAAAAAGGGACTCATCAGGGCCTCCAGCTGTAGGTGTCCGACATTTATAGCCTATTTTTCCGCGCCGACCGTCTTTTTTGTGCGCTTAGCGTTAACCGCACGTGCGGCGCTGCATCAGCGCCAGCGCCGTCAGCATCAGGACCAGACCGGTCAACAACGTCAGGCTGGCCATCGCCATGCCCTGACCGACGGAACCCTGTTCGAACTGGCGCCAGATAAACACCGCCACGGTTTGCGTACCGGCCGGAGAGAGCAGCAGCGAGGTCACCAGCTCCCGGGAGGCCACCGCGAACACCATCAGCATCGCCGCCAGCAGCGCCGGAAAGACCAGCGGCAGGACAATCAACCGCAGCGCCTGCAGTGGCGACGCCCCATGCACCCTGGCGGCGGGCTCAAGGTTCGGGCCCAGCTGGCGCAGCGCGCTGCCGACATAGCGCACCGGCCAGGGCAACAGCAGGCAGCAATAGGAGAGCAGCAGCATCCACAGCGTGTTATAGGGCGAGCGCGGCCAGAAGGGCTGATTCCACAGCAGGATCAAACCGACCCCCACCACCACGCCCGGCAGCGCCGCCGGCATCAGCGACAGCGCGTCCACCATCCCGCGCCCTTTAATCTTCTGCACCATCACCAGCCAGGCGGCCAGCAGGCCCAGCGCGCCGACGATTAGCGCCGAACCCAGGGCCAGCGACAGGCTGGTGCCGAGGGCCGACAGGGCATCTCCCTGCTGGTCAAACAGCGCCGCGAAATGACGCAGCGTGACATTCTCAACACTCACGCCACCGGAGAGCGTGCCCATCACGCTGGTGAGCATCATCGAGACGGCGGGGACGCCGACCGCCAGGCCGCCGACGGCCGCCATCGCCAGCACGGCGGGCAGCGTCATCCAGCCCAGCAATGCCCCGTGGTTCTCCCCCGGCTTACCGGTGACGCTGGTGACCTCTTTCTCCCCCACCAGCCGCCTTTGCAGCCACCAGGCGAACAACGCCACCGCCATCAGCAGCAGCGACAATAGCGCGGCGCCAGGGAGATCCACCGGCCAGTCGGCCAGCTTTTTCTCAATACCGACCGTCAGCATCACCACTCCCGCCCGGCTGCCCAGCGCCGCCGGTACGCCAAACTCCTCGATGGCGAGGGTAAACGCCAGCAGCATCCCCGCCGCCAGCGCCGGAGAGAGCATCGGTAGCGTCACGTGCCAGAAGGCGCGCCAGGCGCTGGCGCCATGGACGCGGGCGACCACCGCCAGCCGGGTCCCGCTCGCCAGCAGGCTGCGGGAGACGGCAAAGTAGACCACCGGAAATATGTTAAAGGTCATCACCAGCACGATCCCGCTGCGGCTGAACAGCAGATCGTTCAGCTGCCAGCCGGTCAGCTGCTGCAGATAGCCCTGGCTTTGCAGGGCCAGCATCCAGGAGAGCGCCGAGATATAGGGCGGCGTCAGAAAGGGGATCAAAAACAGGAGATCCCACAGCCGGGGCAGCGGCAGCGAAAACATACCGCGCAGGATGCCGAGCGGCAGGCCAATCATTACGCTGACCAACGCCACGCCGGCGGCGATCCACAGCGTACCGCCGAGCATCGCCGGCAGCTGAGGATCGGCCAGCAGCGCCGGGATGCCGCCAAAGGCGTCCCCGAGCGAACCGGCGCTAAAACGGGGAAAAATCGCCTGCAGCAGAATAAACACTAACGGTAACGCGACCAGCATCACCAGGGCGGCAAGGGTCGCGCCGGAAAGGAATGTTTGTTTCACAACCGGTTCCTGAAGCTGAGGGTCCTCCGGCGGCCAGCGCCGGAGAAACGGGATCAATTACTGCGCGTACAGCTGACTGAAGCGGGCGAGCACGGCGCTCCGCTCGCTGCTGCCCTCGCTGGTGGTGGGTAGCACCTTCAGCGCGTCCAGTAGCGGACGTTTAGCCGCCACGTCGCGGCGGGCGGGCATCAGCCAGGCGTCGGCGACCTTCGCCTGACCTTCCGGCGACAGCACGTAATCGATAAAGGCTTTGGCCTCGCCGGGATGCTGGCTGGTTTTGAGGATCATCATCGGGCGCGGGGCAATCACCGTTCCGCTGGCCGGGAAGATCACCTTCAGCGACTCGCCCTGCTGAATGTTGCCGTAGGAGACATAATCCACCGCGCCAAACACCGCCGCTTTCGCTCCCTGCATCACCGGCGTCACCGCCTGGGCGTTGGGTCCGCTGACTACCATGCCGTTCTTTTTCAGATCGTCAAACAGTTGCCAGGCCTGGCCGCCCATGCTGTTTTGCAGCCCGATCAGCAAATCCAGCGACGCGCCGGAGAGCGCCGGGTCGGGGGTTGTCACCTTGTCTTTAAACGCCGGCTGGGTGAGATCCCGCCACTCTTTCGGTTCCGGGGTGCCGCTTTTACTGTTCCAGACAATACCCAGGGCGGAGACGCCCTGGGCGATATAGTCCGCCGATTTCAGGTTCGCCGGTACCTGGTCGGCGTTGGCGCTCGCAAAAGGCAACAACCAGCCCCGCTGGTGCAGATCTTCGGCGGTATCCCACGAGGCGGAGATCAGCACATCCGCCTGCGGGTTGGCCTGCTCGGCCTCCAGTCGGGCCATCACTTTGCCGGTGGTGGCCTGAAAAACGGTCACCTTCACCCCGGTCTGTTGTTCAAAACCGCTGGCCAGGCTTTTCGCCAGCGAGCCGGGTCCGGCGGTGTAAACGGTCAGCGCATGGGCGCTGGAGAGCATCATGGCGGAGAGAGCCATCGCGAGTACCACTCCTTTCTTAACGGTCATAACGGTGTTCATGCAACTTCCCCTGAGGTTGGCGTAACGGCGCGGACAGCGGCCACGCGGCCCGCGGATAAATAGACAATCTGGTCGGCTAACAGCTCGGCTTCACGTCGGTCATGGGTGACATACAGGGCGGTGATGCCGAGCTGTCGCAGCAGGCGGCTCATTTCGCCACACAGCGATTCGCGTAGTTCGCTGTCCAGGTTGGAGAGCGGTTCATCAAACAGCAGCACCCGCGGCGCGGCGACGATCGCCCGCGCCAGCGCCACCCGCTGCTGCTGACCGCCGGAGAGGCCTGAAGGCTTACGTTCGGCAAAGCCGTTGAGGCCTACCCGCGCCAGCGCCTCGCTGACCCGGCGCTCGCGTTCGCTGCGGGAGACGCCGCGCATGCGCAGCGGAAAGGCGACGTTCTGCGCCACGCTCATATGCGGCCAGAGGGCGTAATCCTGAAAAACCATGCCGATATCGCGCTGCTCCGGGGGCAATCCCCATCCTGCGCGGGCGACCAGCCTGTCGCCAAAGCGGATTTCGCCGCTGGCCGGCACGCTCAGCCCGGCCAGCAGACGCAGCAGTGTGCTTTTGCCGCAGCCGGAAGGGCCCAGTAACGCCACGATGCGGCCGGGTTCGATATGCAACGTGAAGCGGTCAAGAATAGGGGTCTCTGCGAAGGCGAAAGAGACCTCCTGCAGGGTGATAGGGGTCAGCGTGCGCATCATCGCCCTCCCTTTCGGGACAGCGAGACCAGCCCGGCGGTCGACATCCGACGGGGCACGCTCACCTGGGATAGCATCAGGGGAGCCAACATATTGTGATCCTCTTTGGGACTTAGTGCTGGCGACTATAGTCAGACGAGATGACGTATTGATTACATTTTCATTGCGGCTTAACGTGTTACCTGCCAACCGACCCATTATTCAAGGAACGCCTATGAGCCGCTTTCGCCACGTTGAACTGCAGTACGCCAGCCGTCTGCTCAACCACGGCCCAACCATTTTGATCACCAGCTACGATGCCCCGTCCGACCGGCGCAACGTTATGGCCGCCGCCTGGTCAATGCCGGTGGAATTCGCCCCGCCGCGGGTGGCTATCGTGGTGGATAAAAGCACCTGGACGCGGGAGATCATCGAGGGCAATGGCACCTTCGGCATTGTGGTGCCCGGCGTCGCAGCCGCCAGCTGGACCTACGCCGTCGGCAGCGTCAGCGGCCGCGATGAGGACAAATTCAATGCCTGGGGGATCCCGGTAGTAACCGGTCCGGAGCTGGGGCTGCCGCTGATCGAGGAGAAATGTCTGGCATGGATGGAGTGCCGGTTGCTGCCGGCGACGGCGGCCCAGACCCAGTACGACACACTGTTCGGAGAGGTGGTCTCTGCCGCCGCCGATGAGCGCGCGTTCGTCACCGGACGCTGGCAATTCGACGACGATAAGCTCAATACCCTGCATCATCTTGGCACCGGCAATTTTGTCGCCAGCGGCCGTCATGTACGGGCAAACTCCCTCGACGAATAAACCGTTCTCGACGATTTCGGCAGCAAAGGCTTTACCGCCGGTGGGATATGGAACTTCGGCGTGCAGACGGAGATTTGGTTCTGACCGAGTGTCACTGGCGGACATCATGCCCGCCAGTGGCAACTACATGCTATAACCCGGCTTCTTAATCAACTGCGCCATCTGCGGGGCGATCTCACTGTCCCACACGGCCTGCCACGCGTCCGGCTCAACCTGAGTGAGTGCGACGCTGACGGCGCTCTCTTTGCTGTTCAGATGGCGGATCAGCACCTCAGTGATGTCGGCGGCCAGCGCGGTTTTTTGTTCATCAGTCAGTTCACGGGGAAAGCATTTAATATCAACATGCGGCATAGCAAAGACTCCTTGTGATCAGAGCCATAACGCTACCACAGAATGGCCGTTATGGTTGGCATCGCGTGCGTTAAATCAGCTTGTTACGGCGTAGCGCCGCGGCCAGCTCCGGTCGGTGACAGACCGCCCGGGCGATGGCGGCGAATTTTGGCGCGTGGTCGTCAAACCACGCCTGGCGGGGTCCCCAGCGGTACATCGCCGCGATATAGCAATCCAGCAACGTTACCGACGCGCCCAGCGCCCACGGCCCGGCGGCCAGCTGCTGTTCGAACCAGAGATAGAGATTTTTCCGGTACTGGCGACAATTCTCCACCAGCTGCTCCGCGGCGGCGGGCGCCCAGCGTTCCGGGTAATCGGCATAGGTAAAGGTAGGATAGACATTGGCCACCAGCCAGACCAGCAGGCGCTGAAACTGCGGACGCTGTGGCGTCCCCGGCGCGGGGGCCAGATCGGGACGCTGGTCGAGGATCATCAGCGCGATGGCGGCGGTTTCGGTCATGATGCTCCCGTCGGCCAGCCTCAGGGTGGGCACCTGGCACAGCGGATTAATCTGCCGCAGACGCTCGCGCGCCGGACCGGGCTGGTCAAAGCCCTCCACGTCAACCACCTCGTAGGGAATATCGGCCAGGGAGAGCATCAGCTCGCTAATCGTCGAGCCCCATCCCGGCACGCCATAAACGGTTATCATGGTCGGCCTCCAGGGTAAAGCCTAAGTGTAGGCAGAAATTTGCCGCTCACCCACCCGGCACACCATGCCACTGGGGGTTAGTAGGTTATCCCCGGCGGGTTGACCACCGACTGCGCCACCGCTTCGCCCTGCTCCCCCCAACGCGCCAGCACCTGCTGATATTCACCGCGGGCAATCGCCCCGTCGAGGGCTGCCTGCAGGGCATAGACCAGACCGTTGCCTTTTTTGGTGGTTGTCGCCACCCACGCTTTTTTCGGCCCCAGGCCCACCACCCGGGTCTGGCCGTTAAGCGCCGCTTTATAGGCTGCCACCGACTGCGGGCCGAAAAAGATATCCGCCCGCCCGGACTGGATATAGAGATTGCCGGAGGCATCATCGGTCAGGTAGACCGGCTGGGCCTGCGGCCGTCCGGCGGCGCGGTTGTCCTCGTTCCAGCCCAGCAGGATCCGCTCCTGATTGGTGCCGGACCCGACGATCACTTTGCGCCCCGCGAGATCGGCGGGTCCGTTTACCGCGGCGATATCGCTGGTGGATTTCACCGAGAAGGCTAGGGAGTCCACCCGGTAAGTCGCAAAATCGAACTTCTCTTTGCGCTTCTCGGTCACCGCGATATTGATCAGCGCCACATCGTAGCGGCCGGAGGCGATGCCCAGCGGCCAGTCCTCCCACGCGGTGGGCACCAGCCTGAGCTTCAGGCCAAGGCTTCCGGCCAGCAGGCGGGCTATATCCGGGTCGCTACCGATCCGCGTGCGGTTGTCGCTGGCCAGCAGGGCCAGCGGCGGCGAATTGAGCGCCGAGATCGCCACCGTTAGCGTCCCCGGCTCGACGAAGCGATAGCCCGGCGGAATTTTCGCTATCGCCTGCGGGTCGCGGGTGACCGGCAATGGCTGCTCATTGGCGCGCAGATCCAGCGCCGCATGAGCGCTCATGGCAAAAGCGCTGAGAACAAGGGTCATTAGCGCTCTGTTCATGACGGCAGCACCCTGGATAAAAACTGCCGGGTACGCGGATGCTGCGGATTGTTGAGCACCTCGTCGCTGCTGCCCTGCTCGACGATCCTGCCGTCGACCATAAACACCACCTGGTCGGCCACCTCGCGGGCAAAGCCAATCTCATGGGTGACCACCACCAGGGTGGTGCCCGATCGCGCCAGCTTCTTGATCACATCCAGCACCTCGCCCACCAGCTCCGGATCCAGCGCCGAAGTGGGCTCATCAAACAGGATCACCCGCGGGTTCAGCGCCAGCGCCCGGGCAATGGCGATACGCTGCTGCTGGCCGCCGGAGAGATGCCGCGACCAGGCGTCGGCTTTATTGCGCAGTCCGACGACGTCCAGTAGCTCATAGGCGCGGGCAATGGCCTCTTTACGCGTGACCTGCTGGTGGGCGATCGGCGCCTCTATCAGGTTCTCCAGCACCGTCAGGTGCGGAAACAGGTTAAAGTTCTGGAACACGTAGCCGACGTTGATCCGCTGGCGGAGGATCTCCTTCTCTTTCATCTCATACAGCTTGTCGCCTTTGCGGCGATAGCCGATATAGTCGCCGTCAATCTGAATAAATCCCTCATCGACCCGTTCGAGGTGATTTATGGTGCGCAGCAGCGTGGACTTGCCCGAACCGGAAGGGCCGAGGATCACCGTCACCGTGCCCGGGGGGATCTCCAGCGACACATCGTCCAGCGCCTTGTGGCGGCCATAGTATTTGCTGACCCCGGTGATAGAGATATGGCCATTATGAGAGCTGGGCATGAACGGCCTCCTGCGGCTGTGGTTGACGTGCGGATTGAGTGGTTCGGCTGCTGCGGGCGCTGTTTACCGCCGAGCGGCGTTCGCTGCGCGCCAGGCCCCGTTCCACCAGATACTGAATGGCGGAGAGGACGCTGGTGATCGCCAGATACCAGGCGGCGCCGACCATCAACAGCGGGATCACCTCCTGGGTACGGTTGTAGATCATCTGGATGGTGTAGAACAGTTCCGGCATCGCCAGGACATACACCATCGCCGTTCCCTTGGCCAGACTGATGATCTCGTTGAAGCCGGATGGCAGGATGGTACGCAGCGCCTGCGGCAGAATAATGCGCAGCGTGCGCCGCCAGGCGGGTAGCCCCAGCGCGGCGGCGGCTTCATACTGCCCGTGGTCGACGCCGAGAAAGCCGCCGCGAATAATCTCCGCGGTATAGGCGCTCTGCACCAGGGTCAGGCCCACCACCGCCGTGGAGAATTGCCCCAGCACGTTAATGGTCTGATAGCTGGCCCAGGTCACGCCGGTAAACGGGATCCCCAGCGACAGGGTGTCGTAGAGATAGGAAAAGTTATAGAGAATGATCAGCACCACAATCAGCGGCAGCGAGCGAAACAGCCAGATATAGCCCCAGGCGAGACTGCTGAGCAGCCACGATGAGGACAAACGGGCCAGCGCCAGCAGGCCGCCGAAGATCACGCTTAGCACCGTGCCGAGCAGGGTCAGGAGCAGGGTTTGCCCCAGCCCCGCGAGGATCACCGGGTCGAAGAACCAGCGGGCGAAGACGCCCCACTCCCAGCGCGGGTTAAAGGCCACCGACTGGATCACCACCGCCAGCACCAGCAGGGCGACCAGAGCCCCGACCACCCGCAGCGGATAGCGCGCCGGCACCACTTTGATCGTTTCAGATGAATGCATAATGCCTCCTCAGGCGCTGTGGCTGTAGGCGCTCACCGCCAGCGCTTTAGTGAACCGCAGCCGGCCATCGTACGGCGGCTGACTGTACTCTTCCGGGTCTCGCGTGAGGTCAAACTGCGCCTCATACCCCTGGCTGAGATAGAGCTTTACCGCCTCCGGCTGACGGAAACCGGTGGTCAGGTAGATATGGCTGTACCCGGCCAGCACCGCCCGTCGCTCCAGCTCCTGGACCACCTTCGCCGCCAGCCCCTGCTGGCGCAGACGGCGGTGCGTCCAGATACGTTTGATCTCCGCGGTGTGGCGATCCTTCGGCTTATACGCGCCGGTGGCGATAATTTCGCCCTCACGCTCAAGGACAATAAACAGCCCCTGCGGCGGCACATACCACTCACTTAACTCCACTTCCGCATCGCGGGAAAAATAGTCGCCGTAGCGGGCGGCATATTCGGCAAACAGCCCGCTAATAATCGGCTGCAGCTCCGGAGCCTCCGGAGAAATATCGCGGAATGCTTCGCTCATCGCGCCTCCTGTCAGTCGCCCAGTCCGGGCGGATTGATTTCCGATTGCGGAATGCTTTCCACCCCTTCGCCCCAGCGGTTAAGCACTTTGGCGTAGTCCCCGCTGGCGATAGCCCCGTTCAGCGCCGCCTGGACGGCATTCACCAGCCCGCTGTCTTTTTTCAGCGTTACCGCGATGTGCGCCGCTTTTGGCCAGCCGCCATCGACGCTGCCCACCAGTTTGGTTTTGCCGGTCAGCGCCGCCTTCCACGCGCCAATCACGTTGGGGCCGAAGAAGGCGTCGGCTCGTCCGGTCTGCAGGGCCAGCGTCTGGGCGGCATCATCCTTGGTGTAGACCGGGATAAACGGCTTAAGCCCCTTCTTGACGTTCGCCGCGTTCCACGCCAGCAGGATCGCCTCCTGGTTGGTGCCGGAGCCGACAATAATCTTTAGCCCGGCGATATCTTCCGCTTTGTCAATCTTGCTCAGCGGGCTGGTGCTTTTGACGTAGAAGCCCAGCGAGTCTTTGCGGTAGGTGGCGAAATCGAACTTCTCTTTCCGCTCTTTGGTAACGGTAATATTGCTGATCGCGGCATCATATTTGCCGGAGGTGACCCCCAGCGGCCAGTCTTCCCATGAAGTGGGAACCACGTTTACTTCCAGCCCGAGGCTCTCCGCCACCAGCCGGGCGATATCCGCCTCGCTGCCGAGCAGGGTTTTGTTGTCATCGGCAAAGACCGTCAGCGGCGGAGAGTTCAGGGCCGCCACCGCGACGGTGAATTTCCCCGGCACCGCCAGATGCAGATCTTGCGGCAACAGGGCAATGGCCTGCGGATTTTTCGCTGTGTGAATCGGCGTTTTGTTGGCCTCCAGGCTCACTCCGGTGCCATTGATCTTGACGTCCTGACCCCACGATGAGGCGCTAAATGCCAACGCGACGGCCAGCAAGAGTGTTGTTTTCTGCATAGCGTGATTCTCTTTTATTATTTTTGGAATTGATTAGCGGGTAGCGCCAGACCCAGACTTTCCCGCAGGGTGGTGCCCGGATAGTCGCGACGGAACAGTCCGCGCGCCTGTAACAGCGGAACCACCTCATCCACAAAGCGCGGGAAGGTTTCCGGCGTGCCGCCCTGAATAATGAAGCCGTCCGCCGCGTGCTGCTCGAACCACAGTTGCAGGCCATCAGCGACATCGCTGGCGGTGCCGGTAAAGCGCGGACGCGGGCTGGCTGCCTCCAGGGCCACCTGGCGCAGGGTTAAGCCCCGCTCGCGGGCGTGACGTTTAATCTCGTCGGTGGTGCTGCGGAAGCTGTTTTGTCCGAGGTCGCCAATATCCGGGAACGGTTCATCAAGCGGGTACTGCGAAAAGTCATGGTGTTCGAAATAGCGCCCGAGATAATTCAGGGCATCCTCGATGGAGACCAACGCCGCGGTGGTCTGGTACTGCCGCTCCGCGTCCTCGGCGTCATCCCCGACGATGACGCTGACGCCCTGGAAGATATGCAGTTGGTCCGGACTGCGCTGATATGCGGCGAGTTGGCTTTTGACATCCCGATAAAATGCCTGCGCCTCGGCCAGCGAGTCCTGATGAGTAAAAATGGCATCGGCGTGGCGCGCGGCTAATTTTTTGCCGTCATCCGACGCGCCGGCCTGGAAAATAATCGGTCGGCCCTGCGGCGTGCGGGCAATATTTAGTGGCCCGGCGACTTTAAAGAAATCGCCGTGGTGGTCGAGCGTATGCAGTTTATTTTTATCAAAGAACTGACCAGTCTCCTTATTGCGCACAAAGGCATCTTCTTCCCATGAATCCCACAAGCCTTTCACCACCTGCAGGTATTCATCGGCAATGCGATAGCGCAGCGCATGATCCGGATGTTGGGCCCGGGAGAAGTTTTTCGCCGACCCCTCCAGCGGGGAAGTGACCACGTTCCACCCCGCCCGTCCCTGGCTTAAATGGTCAAGGCTGGCGAACTGGCGGGCGGTGGTAAACGGCTCGCTGTAGGAAGTCGATAAGGTCCCCACCAGCCCCAGTCGCCGGGTGATCGCGGCCAGCGCGGAAAGTACCGTTAAGGGTTCGAAGCGATTTAAAAAATGGGGAATCGATTTTTCGTTAATATATAAACCGTCGGCGACAAAAATAAAATCCAGCTTCCCCGCTTCTGCTTTTAGCGCCGTCTGGGTGACGAAATCAAAATTAATACTGGCGTCCGCCTGGGCCGCCGGATGACGCCAGGCGGACATATTTCCCGATGCGCCATGCAATATGGTTCCCAGACGCAATTGTCGATTTTCAGACATAGCTACCCCTTCCCCTGTCATTCGTTAAATGTGTTGTAACGCTTCTTCCGCGAGACGGGCGAAATAGTGCGCCGCGGGCGCAATCAGCCGTTCATCCGGATTAAATGCCGGATGGTGCAAACCATATTCGCTGGCGCTGCCGATGCTGACGAACGCCCCGGGAATATGCTGAAGATAGACCGCAAAATCTTCGCCGCCGAGATGCAGATCGGCATGGTGGGTGCGATACCCGGCCTGGGCTGCCACCTCGCTGGCGAAATCGGCCCAGCGGGCGTCGTTGACCAGCGCCGTCGGGCCGGCGTACCAGAAGACGTCAATCTGCGCGCCAAAGGCGCTGGCGAAACCGGCGGCAATCTCGCTGACCCGGGCCTTGACCCGCTGCTGCACTTCACTGCTGTGGGTGCGCAGCGTCCCCTCCAGCTCGACGCTCTCCGGCAGCACGTTCCAGGTATTGCCTCCCTGGATCCGCGTCACGCTGAGCACCACCGAGTCGAGGGTGTTCACCTCCCGGCTGGCCACGCTCTGCAGCACCGTCACCAGCTGGCTGGCCAGCAGGATCGCATCCCTTCCTTCATGTGGGCGGGCGGCATGCGCCCCCTTCCCGGTCACTTTGAAGACGAAGCGGTCGACGTTGGCGTAGAACGCGCCGCCGCGGGTGGCAAATTCGCCCACCGGCAGGCCGGGCTCATTGTGCATGCCGAAGATCGCCGACACCTCCTCCAGCGCCCCGGCGCGGATCAGGGTTTTCGCCCCGCCAAAATTTTCCTCCGCCGGCTGAAACAGGATCCGCACCCGCCCCGGGAGTTCCGCTTCCCGCTCCTTCAGCAGCAGCGCCGCCCCCAGCATCACGCTGGTGTGAATATCGTGGCCGCAGGCATGCATTACCCCTTGATTCTGCGAGCGGTAAGGCAGACCAGTCGCCTCCTCGATGGGCAACGCGTCGATGTCCGCCCGCAGGGCAATCACCTTGTCGCCGCTGCCGACTTCGGCGACCAGCCCGGTTTTCAGATCGTAGGGCAGCAGGGTCAGCCCGCCGCTCTGCAGCCAGTCGCGGATCCGCGCGGTGGTGGCCACCTCCTGCAGGGAGAGCTCCGGGTTCTGGTGCAGCTCGCGCCGCCAGCTAATCAGTTGTTGTTCAAAGGACATTCAGCACCTCCTTGCCGTAGTGAGCCTGCGCCAGCAGGCGCAGGGAGTGCAGGCGCGCTGGCCCGTCGCTAATGGGGGTATCAATGATGAGTTCATCCAACTGTTCTTCCGCCTGCAGCGCGTCAAGCCGGGCTTTAACCTGTTCGGGAGTACCGGAGATCAGCGAAGATTCACGGCGGGCAATGCGCGTCGGTCGGCTGCCGGCCTGGCGGGCAAAAGCGACGGCCTGCGCCTCACTGCCGACGGTCACCCGCTGGCCGTTCTCCAGCTCGACGCCCCACACCTCGACCTGCTGCGCCAGCGCGGCGGCGGTGGCCGGATCGTCAGCGACCACCACCTGGACGGCGACCATCGCCTCACGCGGGCTGAGCTCGCGCCAGCGGTTGAACACGGCACGGCGCAGCGCGCTGTCGCCATTGAGATGGGCGGCAAAGACAAAGTTCCAGTCAAGGCTGGCGGCCAGTTCAGCACTCTCCAGGCTGGCGCCGAGCAGAAAACCGTCTGCCCGGCGCGGCGGGATCGGCGTGGCGCGTAGGCTCTCCTCTCCCCCGGGCTCAGTCAGCGACAGCCAGTTATCCAGCTGCGCCAGCTGATCGGCAAAGGTCCCTTTCTCCTCTTGATGCAGGCCCTGCTGCAGGGCGCGGGTGGAGAGCGGCAGGCCGCCAGGCGCCTTGCCGACCCCGAGATCGATGCGGCCCGGCGCGAGGGCGGCCAGCAGGTTAAAGTTTTCCGCGACCTTATAGGGGCTATAGTGCTGGAGCATGACGCCGCCGGACCCAAGACGGATCCGCTGGGTGTGGCCCAGCAGCCAGGCGATAACCAGCTCCGGCGAGGGGCTCGCCAGCTGATCGGTATTGTGGTGTTCAGCGACCCAGAAGCGGTGGTAGCCCCAGGCTTCGGCGTGTTGCGCCAGCGTTAATGTACGCGCCAGCGCCTGCGCGGCGGTTTCCCCGGCGGCAAGCGGACTTTTATCCAGGATACTGATTCGATAAAACATTTCGCAGGCTCATATGAAAGTACGTGCCTGCATTATTAAAATCTCTGCTAACTATTGAGAAACAATTAATTCACATGTGTACAGCTGAAAATTAGATATGCCCGGCTGAACGCTGCGCTTCCAGCTCGCGGAGCAGCGCCTCGGCCTGCCGCGGATTGCGCACCCGGACGAAGCGAATATGACGATATTGCGGATCCTGCATATCGGCCAGATAGCGTCGGCGATGCTGCCGCCAGGTTTTCAGCGTCCAGAGGATGATGGATTCCCGGCTGCAGAACGAACGGCGAAAACTCTCGCAGTTGCCCGTGCCCGGCCACAGCTCCTGATGTCGCCACGCCCGGCTCGCCGCCCGCCATACCGCCTGGCGCAGCGTGCGCCAGAAACCATAATCTACCCAGATCACCAAATCCACCGCACGCCATTTAACGCTGCGGCTGCGATTGTAATTTCCATCCAGCACCCAGCCCGGCGTGGCCGTCGCGGCGGCAATGGCGGCGAAAAATGCCTCATCCGGCGCGCCCTGCCAGTTCGGCCGCCAGTACAGGCGATCGAGCTCGATCCAGGGTAATTCCAGCCTGTGCGCCAGGCGCCGGGCCAAAGTGGATTTGCCTGAGCCGCTGGTGCCGACCACGTTGATATTCATCTCTGTTTCTCCCCGGTTACCAGACTCTGCCTGGCGATACTCTTGAATCATCTTTCGGGCTGCCGTCCCCCCGGTCATGCCGCGCCAGCGAATGTCGGTTCACCTGGCGCTGGCGTTTTTTGGGCCTATTACAATACCTGCCCTGCACAGAGGAATAAATCATCCGCCATAACCATTCTGCTCCACTGCGTCCGGCCATCAGGCTGGCACAATCCTCAGGCCGGGCATACACTCTGCGTACCTGTGAGCAGTATTCATCAATCCGGAAAGATTATGCTAAAAGAGAACGTAAACGATCTGCTCTCCTTTATGGTGGTGGCGCGTGAACGCAGCTTTACCCGCGCGGCGGCCCAGCTTGGCGTGTCGCAGTCGGCGCTCAGCCATGCCATGCGCCATCTCGAAACGCGGCTCGATGTCCGGCTGTTGACCCGCACCACCCGCAGCGTGGTGCCGACCGAAGCGGGCGAGCGACTGATTCAGCGCCTCGGTCCGCATCTGGAAGAGATCGAGCAGGCCCTGGCTGCATTGCGCGACACCCGAGAACGCCCGGCGGGCAACCTGCGCATTACCGCCGGGGAGCATGCCGCCAGCGCGGTACTCTGGCCGGCGCTAAAGCCATTTATGCTGCAATATCCTGATATTAACATCGAAATCACTGTTGATAATGGGCTCACGGATATCGTGGGTGACCGCTTCGACGCCGGGGTGCGTCTCGGCGAACAGGTGGCAAAAGACATGATTGCCGTGCGCATCGCCCCGGATATGCGGATGGCGGTGGTGGGTTCGCCGGCCTATCTGCAGCGGGCCGGTACGCCGCAAACGCCCTGGGATCTTGCCCAACATCGCTGCATCAATCTGCGCCTGCCGACACGAGGGGGACTTTACGCCTGGGAATTTGCCCGCGATGACCGGGAGATTCAGGTGCGGGTGGAGGGACAGCTGATCCTCAACAGCCTGCCGCAGCGCATCGACGCGGCGGAGGCGGGCCTTGGGCTGGCCTACGTTCCGGATGACTGCGTGGCGGAGGCCTTAGCCAGCGGCCGGCTGGTGCGGGTGCTAGCGGAGTGGACCCCCGCCTTCCCCGGCTACCATCTCTATTACCCCAGCCGGCGCCAGCATACCAGCGCTTTCACGCTGTTACTGGAAACTCTGCGACGCTGATCTCATTGATAAATCTGTCAAATGCTCTCGGTAAATGTTTTAGGTGCGTAACTATTAGGTTACGTGTAGGATTCAGCGCCATGTCTGAGCTTATCTCCTACGTCAGAATGATGAGAAAGCCAGCATAATGTGCCGGCCGTCCTCCATTCCGGCTGCAAACATGGGCATTGACAGGAAACTGATACATCAATGAATACGAAACACGAAAATGCAGCGGAGCATCATGCTGCAAAACGCCACTGGCTTAACTCACATGAAGCGGGTTATCACAAAGCGATGGGCAACCGTCAGGTACAGATGATCGCCATCGGCGGCGCCATCGGTACCGGTTTGTTCCTCGGTGCCGGGGCACGTTTACAAATGGCAGGGCCAGCGCTCGCCCTGGTCTATCTGGTCTGCGGCATCTTCTCCTTCTTTATTCTTCGCGCCCTCGGCGAACTGGTCCTCCACCGCCCCTCGAGCGGCAGCTTCGTCTCTTATGCAAGGGAGTTCCTCGGTGAAAAAGCCGCTTACGTGGCCGGCTGGATGTACTTCGTTAACTGGGCGATGACCGGGATTGTCGATATCACCGCCGTGGCGCTGTATATGCACTACTGGGGCGCGTTTGGCGATGTGCCGCAGTGGGTCTTCGCCCTCGGCGCGCTGGCTATCGTCGGCACCATGAATATGATCGGCGTGAAGTGGTTCGCCGAAATGGAGTTCTGGTTCGCGCTGGTTAAGGTGCTGGCGATCGTCGCCTTTCTCGTGGTCGGCACCATTTTCCTCGGCTCCGGTAAGCCGCTGGACGGCAATGCCACCGGCTTCCATCTGATCACCGATAACGGCGGCTTCTTCCCGCACGGCCTCCTGCCGGCGCTGGTGCTGGTGCAGGGGGTGGTCTTCGCCTTCGCCTCCATCGAGCTGGTGGGGACCGCGGCCGGAGAGTGTAAGGATCCGGAGACAATGGTGCCGAAGGCCATCAACAGCGTGATCTGGCGTATCGGTCTGTTCTATGTCGGTTCGGTGGTGTTGCTGGTGCTGCTTCTGCCGTGGAACGCCTACCAGGCCGGACAGAGCCCGTTCGTTACCTTCTTCTCAAAGCTGGGCGTGCCATATATCGGCAGCGTGATGAACATCGTGGTGTTAACCGCGGCCCTTTCCAGCCTTAACTCGGGTCTCTACAGTACCGGGCGTATTCTGCGCTCGATGTCGATGGGAGGCTCCGCGCCGAAGTTTATGTCGAAGATGAGCCGTCACCACGTCCCTTACGCCGGGATCCTGGCGACGCTGGGGGTATATGTAGTCGGGGTTTTCCTCAACTATCTGGTGCCATCTCAGGTATTTGAGATCGTACTCAACGTCGCCTCGCTGGGGATCATTGCCTCCTGGGGCTTTATCGTGGTGTGTCAGATGCGTCTGCGCAAAGCGATCAAGGAAGGGAAAGCGGCAAAGGTCAGCTTCAGAATGCCGGGGGCGCCGTTCACCTCCTGGCTGACGCTGCTGTTCCTGTTCAGCGTGCTGGTGCTGATGGCCTTCGATTATCCGAACGGTACCTACACCATAGGATCAATTCCGCTGCTGGCAGTATTGCTGGTGGCTGGCTGGTTTGGTGTGCGTAAACGCGTGCATGAGATTCACAGCACGGCGCCGACGCTGAGGAAGTAACTGGCAGGACTCCCGGTTTGTCCATCGCGGGCAAACCGGGAGGTCAGAACTTAATTATCTTCAACCAGCTGCGACACATCGCTGCTGTTAATTTCCCGCTTATTACCTGACTCATCGATATAGCTGGTCATCCCCGTTTCTTTATCCAGCTGCGGCTTGCCGTGGGTAACGATAGTTTGACCGCTCTTCGTGGTCATAACGTAGTTTGACGAACAACCTGCCAGCAGCGCCAGCATCGCGCCGGCGCAAATCACCATGAATGGCTTTTTCATTTTATCTCCACTGATTACCACTGCCCGCACGTGGCGGGAAAGGGTTAAGTGTATAACCATCTGGTTTGTCAGGCCAATAGGCGTTTGTAACAGAGGGTGAGTCGCCGGGCCTGGCCCGGCGGCATGCGGAGCGCGACCACCATTTTCCGGTTTCGTCGCGCTGAGGTCTTACAGGGCGATGCGGATCACATCGTCCGGCGCGGTGGCTTCTTTCTCACGGCTGGAAGCTTGTTTCACGCTAACGTACAGCGTTTTTCCGTCCTCGGAGAGCGCCAGACTGTTGGGGTGAGTCGGCGTTTTAAAGGTCTTCACCACCTTGTAGCTCTTGCCGTCGATAACGCTGACTTCCCCGGCCTTACGATGCGTCACATAGGCTTCGTTGCGCGCCGGGTTAAACAGCACCGCCAGCGACTCCGGCGCGGCGATTTTCTCCAGCACCTTGCCGTCGCGGGTATCGACCACCAGCACTTCCGGCTGCTTGCTGTCGGTAATAAAGGCACGATGGCCGGCGGTATCGAGACTCAGGTTAAGATAGAAATGCGCTTTGCCGTCATCCTGCAATTTTTTGCGGGACGCAATCGTGTTGCTCTCGCTGTCGATGGTCAGCAGTTCGCCATCGGCGTTGGTGGTATACAGACGCTTAGCCTGCGGATCGATCGCCAGACCCGTCGCCATTGCCCCGGTGCCGGTAATGGTCGTTTTCAGCTTCAGGGTTGCGCCATCTACCACCCAAATCACGCTCTCTTTGCCCAGACCGGTAATGTAGACCGTGTTGGTCTGCTCATTGACCGCCAGCTCGCGCGGCTGCAGCGGACGCACGGTTTCGCTGCGCTGACGCTCGTCCAGCACCAGGCGCCCCTTCACGGCGCCGGTTTTGGCGTCAATAGCGGTGACAGTGCTGTCGACGGTATTGCCAAACCACAGCGTGCCGGTGGCATGGTTGATAGTGGCGCCGAACGGCTTCAGATCGTTGTGAATAATCTGCGTCACGTCGAGGGTTGTGGGGTCAAGACGGTAAACCACCCCGCCTTTGTCCAGCGAACGACTCTGTGATGTAGCGACCCACAGCGCATTCTCCTGCTGGCTGTAGGCCATTTCGTAGGCCCCTTTTCCGACGGCCTTGCGCAGCATCTCTTCCGCGGCGTGGGCGCTAAAGCTGCCTGCCAGCAGCAGAGAAGTGACGAGCAGTGAATGGCGCAGACGCGGCGCGGCAAAATGACGTAATGACATGACGACTCCCTTTGATAAACCAGTATGTGCTGACCCGACATCGCTTCCGGCGGTAAAGTCCTGGCTTTACCCTTATTTTTGAATGCGAATAGTAATCATTATTTATCTCAAAGTGGAGCGCTAATTGTTGTTGTGCGGTAAATTCATGCCTGGCGAGCACTATCCGTTAACCAGCAGCAGTTAATAATTTTCAAATATTTTACAAACGAGGTAACATATATACATATGTTCCATTTGGTTCGTCTTTGAGTATTATCGATGAAAATCCTGTCCGTGCGTCACGCCGCCCTCCCGGCCCTGCTCTTGCCGCTCATTGCCGCAGCCCAGGCCGCTGATGAACAAACCATGGTGGTGACCGCCGCGCCAACCACGGTTTCTGAACTGGATACCCCCGCCGCCGTCAGCGTGGTGAATGGGGATGAGATGCGCCAGGCCGCGCCGCGCGTCAATCTCTCTGAATCGCTGGGCGCCGTGCCGGGCCTGCAGGTGCAGAACCGGCAAAACTATGCCCAGGATCTGCAGCTGTCGATTCGCGGCTTTGGCTCGCGCTCAACCTATGGCGTGCGCGGACTGCGCATCTATGTGGATGGCATTCCGGCCACCATGCCCGACGGCCAGGGGCAGACCTCAAATATTGATATCGGCAGCGTTGACACCATTGAGGTGCTGCGCGGCCCCTTCTCTGCCCTGTACGGTAACTCGTCCGGCGGGGTGATCAACGTCACCAGCCAGACCGGCACCCAGCCGCCCACCGTGGAAGCCAGCAGCTACTATGGCAGCTTCGGCACCTGGCACTACGGGATGAAAGCCACTGGCGCCGTTGGCGACGGCAGCCACGCAGGCGATGTCGATTACACGGTCTCAACCAATCGCTTCACCACCCATGGCTATCGCGATCACAGCGGCGCGCGCAAAAATCTGGCGAACGCCCGGCTGGGGGTGCGCATCAACGACGTCAGTAAGCTGACTCTGCTGCTGAATAGCGTGGATATCAAAGCCAATGACGCCGGTGGCCTGACCGCCGATGAATGGCGCGATAACCCGCGCCAGTCGCCGCGCGGCGACCAGTATAATACCCGCAAGAATACCCGACAGACCCAGGCCGGCCTGCGCTATGAGCGCCAGCTCAGTGCCCAGGACGATCTCAGCGTTATGATGTACGCTGGAGAACGTGAAACCACTCAGTTCCAGTCGATCCCGCGCGCGCCGCAGCTGAAGCCGAGCCATGCCGGCGGGGTGATCGACCTTACCCGTCACTACCAGGGGATCGATACCCGGCTGACCCATCGCGGAGAGCTGCTGGTGCCCGTCACGCTCACCGCCGGTCTCGACTACGAGAACATGAGCGAGCGGCGCAAAGGGTATGAAAACTTTGTGATGGTCAACGGCGCGCCGCAGTATGGCGAACAGGGCGCGCTGCGCCGTAACGAACGCAACCTGATGTGGAACGTCGACCCCTACCTGCAGACCCAGTGGCAGCTCACTGACAAACTCTCGCTCGATGCCGGGGTTCGCTACAGCTCGGTATGGTTCGACTCGAACGACTACTACATCACCCCAGGCAATGGCGATGACAGCGGTGATGCCAGCTATCACAAATGGCTGCCCGCGGGCTCGCTGAAATATGCCCTGACCGACGCGTGGAACGTCTATCTTTCCGCCGGCCGCGGCTTCGAGACGCCAACCATTAACGAACTCTCCTACCGCTCCGATAACCAGAGCGGCCTCAACTTCGGCCTGAAACCCTCCACCAACGACACGGTGGAGATCGGCAGCAAGACGCGGATCGGCAATGGGCTGTTCACCGCCGCCCTGTTCCAGACCAATACCGATAATGAGATTGTGGTCGACAGCAGCAGCGGCGGGCGCACCAGTTATAAAAACGCCGGCAAGACCCGCCGTCAGGGGATGGAGCTGGGGCTGGATCAGCAGTTTGGCGAGAGCTGGCGTCTGAAGGCGGCCTGGACCTGGCTGGACGCGACCTATCGCACTAACGTCTGCGACGACGCCAGCTGCAATGGCAATCGCATTCCGGGGATCGCGCGCAATATGGGCTACGCCTCCTTTGGCTATCAGCCGGAGCAAGGTTGGTACGCCGGGAGCGATATTCGCTATATGAGCGATATCATGGCCAATGACGAAAACACCGCCAAAGCGCCCTCCTGGACGGTGGTTGGCCTGACGACTGGCTATAAATGGAGCTACGGCAGGATGGATATGGATCTGTTCGGTCGCATCGACAACCTGTTCGACCGGGAGTACGTCGGGTCTGTCATCGTTAACGAGTCTAACGGACGTTACTACGAGCCTGCCCCGGGACGTAACTACGGCATCGGCCTGAACCTCGCCTGGCGCTTCGAATAACGCGCCCCTTCCCCGCCGATGCCTCTCGCGATCGGCGGGCGAAGCGCTTTTCCTTACCGTCTATTCCACCGCCAGGCGGACACCCGCCAACCAACCGCGCTTGACACTCCACCCCCTTCGTAGTCATATAGTAACCACATAATCACCATGGTTACTATTTATATTGATCGGCACTTTTATCAGCCAGGGAGGGATAAATGGATAATGTCGTTTATGCGGACTGCGTATTGATTAACGGCAAGGTCGCCACGGTGGACGCACATTTTAGTTTTAAGCGCGCCATCGCCGTGAAGCAGGGATGGATTATTAACGTTGGTGAAGACCAGGAGATTCAGCAGCATATTGGTCCCCAGACGCAGGTCATTGACCTTGGCGGCAAACTCATTTTACCCGCCGCGCATGACTCACATATCCATATCGGCTGGCTCGCTGACAGCTGGCATTGCCTGAACTGCCAGGACGTGCGTTCCCTGGCAGTACTGCGGGAAAGACTGCGCGACCAGGCAGCCCGCACTCCCGCCGGGGCATGGATTCGTGTCTGCGGTCTGGATCCAAACGCAATCAAGGAGTGCGCGGCCGAGCAGCGCTCTCTGACGCGCTGGGATATTGACGACGTCACGGCCGATCATCCCACCCTGCTCGCCCTGTGGGACGGTCACTCCTGCATCGTCAACAGCCGGGCGCAGGCCCTCTCCGGTCTTGACGCCAGCACCCCTGATCCCCTCGGCGGACATCTGGGGCGAACGGCCAGTGGCGAACTGGACGGCAATTTCATCGACCTGCCCGCCCTGCATCTCGCATCCGGCACGATGCCCCGTCTGACCGTAGCGGCCCTCAAAGAGAACCTTCTGGCAGCCCAGCGCCTGATGAACAGCGAAGGGTATGCCAGCTACACGGAAGGCGCCATGGGTCCGGGGGAAAACACGCGCGAGGTGGGCGCTGCGGGGGATCGCGCCATCGCCGCCTACCATGAACTGCAGGATGAAGGAAAACTCACCGCCCGGGTATCCATCGCCTTTTACTCCGCCGAGCGGGGCGTTCAGTCCTGCGCCACCCTGAAGCGCGATCTGGATAGCTTTGATTTCTCCCAGTTCACCGACCGGGACTGGCTGGACTGTCGGACCATAAAACTGTTCTGCGATGGCGTTCCCACATCGCACACAGCGTGGATGAATCAGGATTACGCCGACCGGCCGGGATATCGCGGACGCTCGGTGTTTGGTGGCCCCGAGGCGACCGAGGAAGCACAAGTTGAGGCGCTAAAGCAGATGATTCTGCTGGCTCACCAGCGCGGTTTTCAGGTGGCAGTCCATGCGGTCGGCGATAAGGCGGTAAAAGTCACGATTAACAGCTTCGTGCAGGCGATTCAGCGCTATCCGGGGGAGAGCCGACGGCATTATGTGCTGCACGGCTCAATGGGCGATCGGCAAGATTTCGTGACGGCGGCAAAATACGGCATTCTGCTTTCCGAACAACCCTCACCCGGCGGCCCGGCATATGACTATGAACAGCGCGCCCGCTACTGTGGCATCAAGGGGGAAATCTGCAAAGGGCTACGGGATATCATCGACCTTGGGGTCATCGTCGCCGGCGGGTCAGATGGCATTATGGCGCTGGTGAACTGGCGCAAAATGGTTCAGGCAGCGGTCACCCGCAAATCATCTTCCAGCGGCAACGTTATTCGCCCGGAACTGGCAATTAGCGTGGCGGACGGCGTGCGGATGTACACCATCAATGCGGCCTATCAGGAAGGGAAAGAAGCGGTACGCGGATCGATAGAGGTCGGCAAAGTCGCTGATTTTCAGGTGCTGGACCGCGATATCTTCGCCGTAGCCCATGAGGAGATTGGCGCCAGCCGCGTGGTGATGACCATGGTTGGCGGAAACGTCGTCTTTCAAGACTAACCGCGCTCACCCGGCTCAGGTCGCCGGGCGGGCAGCGTGCTGCATCAGCGGAAGGCGTCTGCCCGCCAGAGCATCGCGCTTCCGCTACAGGAGCGAATTAAAGCAGATTTCGCAGGGATAACTCGAAAATGATCTTTTCTGCCTGGCAGGAGAAGGCGATGGAGAGGTCGAGTTTCACCGCGTCGCCAGCGGCGACGATGGTGTAATCGACCTGCGGCGGTTCACTGGCCGGCGCTGCGGCGGCAGCACGTTCGCGCACGGCGGCTACGGTGGATTCCGCTTCTTCGCGGCTTGGGAACACCTTCTCGGCCCGGTAGACGCAGTCCTCGTTATCAATGATCGTCCCGACATCAATGGCGCAGCCTTTGGTGCTGCATTTATCTACTACATCTTTCATCGTAATAACCTCTTGAGTTTTCTTAAGGATAAGAACCCGCCCGCCGAAAAGCAAACCATTAATATCCGTAAGGATTAGCAATTTTTCTATTATATCGCGCCGCGCCGGGCGCCATCTTGCGCCACCGCAAAACGAGGCATCATGTTTACGGACGGTCGCGTAACGATACGCGTTGCCCTCGCAGCAATCGTGGTCTCCATCACACTATTCTGCACACCATCTCGTCTGCCTCGACTCGCAGCGTTAGTCTGGTCACAGAACATCGCCAACAAGGAGCTGCTATGGCACTGCCGATTATGATTGATTGCGATCCGGGACATGATGACGCGATCGCCCTGGTCCTCGCCCTCGCCTCGCCGGAGCTGGAGGTGAAAGCCGTCACCGCTTCCGCAGGCAACCAGACCCCGGAGAAGACCCTGCGCAACGTGCTGCGTATGTTGACGCTGCTGAACCGGCCGGACATTCCGGTTGCCGGCGGCGCGTGGAAGCCGTTGATGCGCGATCTGATCATCGCCGATAACGTGCACGGCGAGAGCGGACTGGATGGCCCGAGCCTGCCTGAGCCGGCCTTTGCGCCGCAGAACTGCACCGCCGTCGAGCTGATGGCCAGCGTGCTGCGGGAAAGCCAGGAGCCGGTGACCCTGGTGGCCACCGGGCCGCAGACTAACGTGGCGTTGCTGCTCGCCAGCCATCCGGAGCTGCACGCGAAGATCGCCCGCATCGTGATCATGGGGGGCGCCATGGGGCTGGGCAACTGGCAGCCGGCGGCGGAGTTTAATATTTACGTTGATCCGCAGGCCGCGGAAATGGTCTTTCAGTCGGGGATCCCGGTGGTGATGGCGGGCCTTGACGTCACCCATAAGGCGCAAATCCTTCCCGCCGATATCGAGCGATTCCGCCAGATTGGCAACCCGGTGTCGACCATCGTCGCCGAGCTGCTCGACTTCTTTATGGCCTACCACAAAGATGAAAAGTGGGGCTTCGACGGCGCGCCGCTGCACGATCCCTGCACCATCGCCTGGCTCCTCAAGCCGGAGATCTTTACCACGATCGAACGCTGGATTGGCGTAGAAACGGAAGGCAAATATACCCAGGGGATGACGGTGGTCGATTACTACCATCTGACCGGCAATCGGCCCAATACCACCCTGATGCTGGATGTGGACCGCGAAGCCTTTGTCGATCTGCTCGCCCAGCGGTTAGCCTTCTACGCCTGACCTCTATGCCAGGCCCCTTTTCCCTGGCGGGAAAGGGGCCTGTTAAGTCGAAGCCCGCCAGGCTAGTCGTCCGCCGCGACGCGGATCACTACCTTACCGAAGTTCTCACCTTTTAACAGGCCGATCAGCGCCTGCGGCGCCTGGTCCAGACCGTCGATCA
Organism: Klebsiella sp. K47; assembly: GCF_051858335.1. NCBI lineage: Bacteria > Pseudomonadati > Pseudomonadota > Gammaproteobacteria > Enterobacterales > Enterobacteriaceae > Klebsiella > Klebsiella sp. K47. The sequence goes on along the minus strand of NZ_JBPYUI010000010.1, from coordinate 93,747 downwards.
GCTGTTCGCGATATTTAATTTTCCCCTCCTGCACCCAGCGCCCCATCTGCTGCTGGAATTCGGCGATCCGATGCCCGTAATCCTGGCCGATAATAAAGCCCTGCATCCGGATGCGCTTTTTGAGGATGGTCGCCATCAGCAGCGGCAGACGATCTGGCCCGTCCGGCAGCCCGGTGGCGTTATAGCCGCTCACCAGCCCGCAGACGGGTACCCGCGCTGCGGTATTCAACAGCGGCAGCACCGCGTCAAAAACCTTGCCGCCGACGTTTTCATAATAAACGTCAATACCCTGCGGGCAGGCCTGGGCCAGCTGTTCGGCAAAATCATCCGCACGATGGTCAAGGCAGAGATCAAAGCCTAACGTCTCAACCGCATAGCGGCATTTTTCCGCGCCGCCAGCGATGCCGACGGTGCGGCAGCCCTTAATTTTGCCGATCTGTCCAACCGTGGCGCCAACCGGCCCGGTCGCCGCGGCGACCACCAGCGTTTCGCCCGCCTTTGGCTGGCCGATGTCCAGCAAACCCATGTAGGCGGTGAAGCCGGGCATCCCCAGAACTCCCAGCGACCAGGACGGGTGTTGCGGATTGTCACCCAGCTTCACCAGTCCGCTGCCGTCGGAGAGTTCATAATCCTGCCAGCCGCTGTAGCCCAGCACCCAGTCGCCGGGTTGATAATCGGCATGATTTGAGCTGACCACGCGACTCACGGTCCCTCCCACCATCACCGCGCCAATGGCCACCGGCGGCGAATAGGACGGCGCGTCGCTCATGCGCCCGCGCATATACGGGTCGAGCGATAAATAAACGGTACGCAGCAGCACTTGACCCGGGCCTGGCGTCGGCACTTCGCTCTCTTCCAGGCGGAAATTCTCTGCCGTCGGTTCACCATGGGGACGGGAAGCCAGCACCCAGCGGCGATGGCGTTGCGGTTGATCTGTCATAGCAAACTCCTCTTGTTAGCAGACTGTACTGAGGCTAGCTGCTTTATGCGTATTATGCTTTAACATTAAGAGCCGGATGGCGATTGATTAAGGCGAACTACCAGATAGACGCAGGTCTCTGCGGATTCATTAATAAAGCGACAATCGTTGGGCGGGCCAAGCTCCAGACAATCCCCCGCCTGCATCTCATGGCGGGTATTGCCTTCGACAAACACCAGCTCGCCCTGTTGCAGCCAGATTAGCTGGCGGGCAAGCGCATAGGACGCGGCGGGCATCGGCACATCGCTACCGGGCGGCAGCTCAATCTGCACCAGATCGATCGGCAAATCGCTGCGCGGCGAAACGTGGCGGCGGAGATAGTGGCTTTGCGGGTCGCGCCATACCGGCTGGCTGGCAAAGCGCAGCAGCTTGCCCTCCTGCATTTCCGCGCGGGCGATCAGGGTCGACATACTGATGCCGAAGGCGCCGGAAAGGCGGCCAAGCATCGAGGCGGTCGGGCTGCTTTCGCCGCGCTCGATTTTATGGATCATCGCCCGTGAGGCGCCGGCCCGTTCGGCGAGGTCGTTCAGCGACCAGCCGCGGGACTCGCGCTCGATGCGGATGCGCGCGCTGATGCGCTGATTGAGGTTGTCTTCTATAGTATTCATAACGTAACACTATAGTGTGCGCCCCCCCATTACACAACCATCCACCGAGACGTGTTATTCCCGGGTTAGCCGTTAAAATTATGCTGAAAACGGATGACAGCGTGGCGTTCATTATTGTAATAATATTGTACTACTATAGTGTACGAAAAATTGAGGTTTGCTATGTCCATTCGCCCTGCCATTAAAGACGACTGCGCGGCGATCGCCGAGATCTATAACCATGCCGTCGTCCATACCGCCGCCATCTGGAATGATAAAACTGTGGATACCGACAACCGCATCGCCTGGTTTGAAGCCCGCCAGTTGGCTGGATTTCCGGTACTGGTGAGCGAGGAAGACGGCGTCATTACCGGTTATTCCTCGTTTGGCGACTGGCGGGCGTTTGACGGCTTTCGCCATACCGTGGAGCATTCGGTGTACGTTCATCCCGAACATCAGGGGAAAGGGCTGGGCCGCAAGCTGCTGGTCGCCTTGATCGCCGAAGCGCGACGGCTGAATAAACATGTGATGGTCGCCGGCATCGAGTCGCAGAATCACGCTTCGCTGCATCTGCATGAAACGCTGGGCTTTATCACCACCGGGCAGATGCCGCAGGTGGGCACCAAATTTGGCCGCTGGCTGGATCTGACCTTTATGCAGCTGCAGCTGGATGCGCGTCAGGACCCGGACGGCAAAGCATGAACGCGTCGCTCACTCTCGCCTGCCTGATCGCCGCCGGCGTTGGCCTGGTAGTGCAGAACACTCTGATGGTGCGCATCACCCAGTCGGCGTCGACGATCCTTATCGCTATGCTGCTCAATTCGCTGGTCGGGATCGTTATCTTCGTGACGATGTTACTGCTGCGCCAGGGCGTCGCCGGCTTTCAGGAGCTGGCCCTGAGCGTGAAGTGGTGGACGCTGATCCCCGGCCTGCTGGGGTCCTTTTTCGTCTTCGCCAGCATCAGCGGTTATCAAAACGTTGGCGCGGCGACGACCATTGCGGTACTGGTGGCCAGCCAGCTGGTGGGCGGGTTGATCATGGATTTAGTTCGCGCCCACGGCGTGCCGGTGCGGGCGCTGATCGGACCGTTATGCGGGGCGGTGATGCTGGTGGTGGGCGCCTGGCTGGTGGCCAGACGCCAGTTCTGAGCGCATCTTCAGAGGATCGCGCCGCCTTTGGTCAACTGCTCGCGGCGCGCGTCCTGCTCTTCCTGATGCTGTCGCCCATGATGGGCGATGGCGGTGCGCAGACGCTGCTGTTGGATATAGCGTTCCTCACGACTGAGTTGCGCATCATCACTCAGGGCGATTAGCAGCTCATTCATATGCGCGATAACGCCCTCGGCCAGGGCGTCATCGACTTTGACGATAACCTCATCCAGATGTGCCATCCTGTTCTCCTTTCGCTTAATTCAGCTTCGCTTTGGAAAAATCGCTCCCCATCATGCTGACGGTGTAGCCGCTGACGTTGCTGCGCGTCGCATAGAAGGTTTTCCCGGTCGCCAGGGTGATCCATGGCGCCTGCTGATAAAAGATCTCCTGCGCCTGTTCGTAGAGTTTGGCCCGCGCCTGCGGATCGCTCACCAACAGCGCTTTCTTTACCAGCGCGTCATAGGATTTGTCACACCAGCGGGCGGCGTTGGAGCCGGTCTGGATATTATCACAGCTGAGCAATGTGCCAGCAAAGTTGTCCGGATCGCCGTTGTCCGACATCCAGCCATACAGGGCGCTGTCGTGCTCCCCTTTACGCATACCGGCAAGGTATTCGCCCCATTCATAGCTGACAATTTTGGCTTTCACCCCCACTTTCGCCCAGTCGTTTTGGATCATTTCGGCAATGCGTTTTGAGTTTGGGTTGTAGGGGCGCTGGACCGGCATTGACCACAGGGTCACTTCCGCGCCTTGCTCCAGACCCGCCTGCTTGAGCAGCGCTTTGGCTTTCTGCGGATCGTAGTCATAGTCCGGGAGATCTTTCTTATACCCGAGCATCGTCGACGGGATCGGTGATTTCGCCACGCTGCCGGAATCGAGGAATACCGCCTTGACGATCGCCTGCTTGTCGGTAGCGTAGTTTAACGCCTGGCGCACCAGCACATTATCAAACGGTTTTTTCTCGGTGTTAAACGCCAGATAGCCGACGTTCAGCGCCTCAATCGCATGCAGCGCCAGATCTTTATTGCCCTTAATCACCGGGAACTGTACCGGCGACGGCGCGGGAATAATCTGGCACTCGTTGGTCTGCAGTTTCGCCAGACGGGTCTCGACGTTCGGCGTAATGGAGAAGATTAAGTGCTTGGTCGGTACCTCGCCTTCCCAGTAGTGGGGATTGGCAATATAGCGGATTTGCGAATCCACTTTATACTGCTGCAGCGCATACGGCCCGGTACCGACAGGCCAGTTATCAACGTTTTCCGGCGTTCCTTTCTTCAGCATCGCCTCACCATACTCTGCCGACAGAATAGAGGCGAAGTCCATGCCCCAGTCGGCAAGAAACGCCGCGTTCGGCTCGTTGAGCTCGAACTGGACATGGTAATCATCCACCTTTTTCACCGATTTAATCAGCTTATCGAGGCCCACGTCGTGGAAGTATTCATAGTTCCCCTGCGACACCTTGTGATAAGGATGCTGAGGATCCATCTGGCGCAGCACGGAGAACAGGACGTCGTCGGCGTTAAAATCGCGGGTAGGTTTGAAGAATTTGTTGCTGTTGAACTTCACCCCCTGACGCAGAGTAAAGGTCCAGGTTTTGCCATCCTCAGAGACGTGCCACTCGGTGGCCAGCGACGGGATCGGCGTATTTTTCACCGGGTCAAAGCTCACCAGACGGTTATACAGTACCTGCGAGCTGGCGACGAACGACGGACCGGAGCTGGCGATCTGCGGATTGAAGGACTCCGGAGAGGCTTCTGAGCAGTAGACCAGAGTGTCATTGCCTGCGGCCCAGGCGGCGCCGGCCGGCAGCAGTGCGCTCAGCAGCAGCGCCAACGTGGTTTTCCCTGTAGACATGGTTATAAGTCCTGATTATTGATTATAAGAACAGTAATAACAGCACAGCCGCCTGACGGCGGCAAATAATCAATGGCTATCACCTTATGCAAAACGCGTGGAATTTGCTGGTTTAATCGACGTTGCGCTGCTTTTTACGCCAGAGGGCTTCGGGATGATGTGAGCCACACAAAATTCCTGCAAAAAAATGTGCGATAACCGCCCGGCTCACGCTTCCCGTCAGTGCCGCCCGGTACACTGGGGGAACCGCAGAACAAGAGGTTTCCACCATGACAATCACCTGCAATCTGTACATTAACGGCCAGTGGCACGATGCCGAAGACCGCCGCACCTTTACCCGACGCCACCCGGCCCACGATGAGGCAGCCTCGGTGGCCGCTGCCGCCAGCCTCGCCGACGGCAAACGCTGGTCGAAGCCGCGGCCTGCGCCTTTCCGCTGTGGCGCGATACTGCGCCGGCGGAACGACGTCGCTTACTGCTCGAGGCGGCGGAACAGATGCTGTTGCGGGAGGCGAAATTTATCGCCGCCATGGCGGCGGAGACCGGCGCGACCGCGCACTGGGCCGGATTTAACGTTCATCTGGCGGCAGATATTCTGCGTGAAGCGGCGGCGCTGACCACCCAGATTGAAGGGCAAATAATTCCGTCCAACGTGCCGGGTAACCTGGCGATGGGCGTCCGCCAGGGGGCGGGAGTGGTGCTGGGCATGGCGCCGTGGAACGCGCCGCTGATTCTGGCCACCCGGGCCCTGGCGACGCCGCTGGCCTGTGGCAACACGGTGATCCTTAAAGGCGCCGAACTTTCCCCCGCCACTCAGGGACTGATTATCGACGCCCTTGACGCGGCGGGCTTCCCGCCGGGCGTGGTGAACTATCTTACCTGTGCGCCTGAAGATGCGCCGGCGCTGGTGGAATCGCTGATCGCCCACCCGGCGGTGCGGCGCGTTAACTTTACCGGCTCCACACCGGTGGGACGCATTATCGCCCGCACCTGCGGACAGTATCTGAAACCAGCGGTGCTCGAGCTCGGTGGAAAAGCGCCCCTGCTGGTGCTGGACGATGCTGATATTGAGCAAGCGGCAGCGGGCGCTGTTTTTGGCGCCTTCGCCAACGCCGGGCAGATCTGCATGTCCACCGAGCGCATTATTGTCGACAATGCCGTAGCGGAGGCGTTTATCCCGCTGCTGGCCAGGCGCGCCGCCGCCCTGCCTGCCGCCCTCACTGGCCCGGTTGTCGATATGAACACCATCGCCCGCTGCAACGCGCTCATTGACGATGCGTTAGCGAAAGGCGCTCGCCTGCTGACCGGTGGTAAAGCCAACGATACCCATATGAGCCCGACCCTGCTGGACGGCGTGACCCGCGAGATGCGGCTGTGGCGTGAAGAGTCCTTCGGTCCGGTGAAAGCGATTATTCGCGTTCATAGCGAAGAGGAGGCGCTGGCGGTGGCCAACGACAGTGAGTACGGTCTTTCCGCTGCGGTCTACAGCCGCGACAGCGCCAGAGCGTGGAACGTAGCGCAACGTCTGCATACCGGGATTTGCCATATCAATGGCCCAACGGTGCATGATGAGGCGCAAATGCCGTTTGGCGGCTGCAAAGCCTCCGGCTATGGCCGCTTTGGCGGCCGGGCCGGGATCGCGGAATTCACCGAGCTGCGCTGGATAACGATCCAGACCCAGCCCCGCGAGCTTCCCTTCTGAGGCCCAGCGCCTCTTAACTATGGCTGGCGATAAGCTGCGCCAGCCCCTGCGGGTTTTCCCACGCCATCGAGTGTCCGGCATGGGGCACGATGCCGACCGGGATCCCTTGTGCCTGAACGAGGTCGCTATCCGCATAAGGGAGCGACCGCTCTCCGACGATCAGCATTTTCTGGCAGCGCAGCTGGCATAGCTGGGTAAACCAGGGCGTGTCGCTGCCGCATATCAGGCTGCTGGCGGCCCGCCAGACGGCCCAGGGGGCGCTGTTTTGTAAACAACCCGCCCACGGCGAGCGCTCCTCCGCCAGCAGCCGGGCATAGCCGTCAGCGACAAAGGCTGACTCTGACTGCGCCGCAATGCGCCTGCTGTACTCGCCGCCGCCGGCGAACAGATTGGGTTCCGAGACCAGCAGCGTGGTCACCCGCTCGCCCAGTAGCCCCGCCGCTTCGATGGCGATGCTCCCTCCCATGCTATGCCCGAACAGCGCGAAGCGCTGCAGGCGCAGGTGGCTGAGGAACTGCTCCAAAACTAAAGCCTGCTCATGTATGTTGTAACTAAACACGCGCGGTTTATCGCTATAGCCGAAGCCCGGCAGATCGATGAGTATTTTGCGCCGTTCGCGGAGCGCGGGATCGCTGGCAATGCGGGGATAATCGTAGGATGACGCGCAGCCAAGGCCGTGGATAAACACCACCGGAAGGCCATCTCCCGGGAAATCGTGCCAGCGCAGCGTGGCGCCAGCGACGGACGAATAAAAACCGTTCACCTGTATGCCTCCATGATAAGGTTACTGTTTTTTTATACAGTAACCTTATCCTTTGTGCTACCCCTTTCTGCCGTCTAGCGCCTGAGGGTTAAAACAGCGAGACGAGCAGCGCCATCGGGAAGCTGAACGGCCAGGTGGCGCCGATCAGCAGGGCCGCCAGCAGGCGGATCATCCGGCTCTCTTTGGTTAAAAACCAGCTAATCACGGCGCATATCACGCCCATAATGGCGTAAAACACCAACATTTTTTGATATAACGTCATTCTTACTTTTTCCTTCCCTGAGGGGCGTTCCATGGTGGGATGATTATCTGCCATGACGTCGTGATTCAGAGATACCTGTATAACAAAATCAGAAACGGGCTGAATATTCAGAATAAAGCCTGATTCGTCTTAATCTGATAGCGCAACCGCTGGCGCCGTACTATACCTTTAGGACTTACTCATTAGGGTGGCGCTATGGATGTCTCCAGTAAAACCGTCGTTATGATTAATGTCTGCGCCGCGTTCGCGCTTATCAGCCTGCTGTCCGTAAGATTTGGCTGGTTTTAATCATTTAATTCAGCAACGAAACCTAAAAAAGCAGCCCTGGAGGCTGCTTTTTTACGCGCGAACAACAGAGTTGTTATCTTGCTGTCGGGCGGCGGGGGCTAACTGCGCGGCAGCTATTACCTTATTAAGACTGGGGTTATAGCGCGGCAGTACATTGACTTTTTCACTATCCCATTCGGCGGCGGCGCAGACGGCCTGCCCTACGCCCATCTTCTCACAGCTTTGGATTCGTTTCGCCGGGGCATTACCATAGCTCAGCGCCACAGCGCCGATAGCCAGCAGAATAAAAGCAAAAATTTTCACAGCGACATCAACGCCAAAACCTAATATGCCCTAAATGATCGCATGAGCGGCGGCGGAAAGTCAAACCCGGGGCGCGCTACCGGGCGGCATCCGGTATTTGCCTCTGCCTCAGGGCTATAAAATATTCAGAACAAATATCATGCGATAACCGTAAATATTAAAAGCTTATCTCTAGCCGTGAAATACTTTCTGTTCAGGGGAGTTAATTTCGCTAATGAGGAAAATATTTCGCCGTCGGCAAGGGGAAAAGGATCGCCGCCTTCGCCACAGGCGCAATATATCGCGCGGGCCGTCATCGTAAGAAGATAAATGGCGATGGCAAGCCGTTGTAACATAACCTCTTCATCTCCGTCATCACGGATAAGAGCCAGAAATAGCGCTAAATGACAACAAATATCATTTGCCTTCGCGTCAGATAATACTTACATTCATAACCATTGGTAATGCTTTAGCGCAGTTCGCGCTGTGAATTTCGAGGTGGATATGTCCGGAATCATCACGCTGGTCATCTCGCTAATCCTGCTGGTCGCGGCGGTGTATAATCTTATTTCCTACATTCGTGACCGGCGCAGCGCCAGCCTGCCCAGCAAAAAAACCAAGCGCTGAAAGTAATTAAAGCAGTATTCTCGTTACCCCGGCGCGACTGGCCGGCTCATCTCTTCGCTCTTCTGCGAGCACAAAAAAGCCCCTGCCGACAGACAGGGGCCGCAATTCGGTCGCGAACCGCGATGTTGCCGCCCCACCCGCCGGGCGCTGTGCGCCCAGGGTGACTGGCGGACCCCATCCGGCGCTTATCTCCGGCACTCATGATGGCTTAGCTCTTGAAGGGGCATCAGAATAATCTCATATCCCCTGGGTTGAGTTTTGACAATTTTTGCCATTGTGACTATTAGCGGCCTAACACACCCATCGCGCAATAGTCGCCTGGCGCTAAATGGTTAATCCTTTAGCTATGCTTAACCATCACATGGCGGACCACGGTATAATCCTCAAGGCCATACATCGACATGTCCTTGCCGTAGCCTGACAGCTTCTGGCCACCGTGCGGCATTTCGCTGACCAGCATAAAGTGGGTATTGACCCAGGTGCAGCCGTACTGCAGCCTGGCGCTAAGACGATGGGCGCGACCGACATCTTTCGTCCATACCGAGGAGGCCAGGCCATACTGAGAGTCATTCGCCCAGCTCAGGGCCTGCGCTTCATCGCTGAAAGGCGTCACGCTGACTACCGGACCAAACACTTCGCGCTGGACAATAGCGTCTTCCTGCCGGGCGCCGGCGAGCAGCGTCGGCTGGAAGTAATAGCCCGCGCCGTCAGCCCGACTGCCGCCGGTGACCACCTTAATGTGCGGCAGCGCCCTGGCGGCTTCCACCGCCGCGCTAACGCGCTCAAGATGGGCCAGCGAGCTCAGCGGACCCAGTTCGGTGGCAGCGTCCTCCGGCGCCCCCATTTTCAGGCTGGCCACCGCCGCCCCAAGTTTCTCCACCAGCTGGTCATAGATACCCTGCTGGGCGTAGATCCGGCAGGCGGCCGTGCAGTCCTGGCCGGCGTTGTAAAAACCGAAGGTCCGCACCCCATCCACCACCGCATCGATGTCCGCATCGTCAAAAACGATCACTGGCGCCTTACCGCCCAGCTCCATGTGGGTGCGTTTAATCGACGAGGCGGTATGGCCAATGATATGGGCTCCGGTGGCAATCGATCCGGTCAGGGAGACCATTCGCACTTTAACGTGGGCGGTCAAGGGGTCGCCCACCGTTTTACCACGGCCAAACAGCACGTTGATAACCCCCTCCGGGAAGATATCTTTTGCCAGCTCCGCCAGCTTCAGCGCCGTCAGCGGGGTGATCTCCGAGGGTTTTATCACTACGCAGTTGCCCGCCGCCAGCGCCGGGGCCAGCTTCCAGGCCGCCATCATCAGCGGATAGTTCCACGGCGCGATGGAGGCCACCACGCCCACCGGATCGCGGCGGATCATTGAGGTATGCCCTTCGAGATACTCTCCGGCCGCCATCCCCGGCAGGCAGCGAGCGGCGCCGGCGAAGAAGCGGAAGACGTCGGCGATGGCCGGCATTTCATCATTAATCACGCAGTGCAGCGGCTTGCCGCAGTTCAGCGACTCCAGCTGCGCCAGGGTTTCAGCCTGCGCCGAGATGGCGTCCGCCAGCTTCAGGAGACATTCCGCACGCGTCTTCGGCGTCGTCTGACTCCAGGCATCGAATGCCCGGTCCGCCGCCTCAACGGCGGCATCGACCTGGGCCGCTGTCGCTTCGGCAATCTCCAGGATCACTTCGCCGGTTGCAGGGTTATATACCGGAACCTTCTCGCCTTCACCTGCCACTAACTTACCGTTTATCAATAGGTTGTGTTGCATAGCATTATCCTGTTTCATGGTTTTATTTCCCGTTTCCGGCGTCGTTATCGCCGTCGCGGGTGAGCCACCAGGCCCCTAAGATTGGTATCGTCGTTACCAGCATCACCAACAGCGCGACAACGTTGGTGACGGGCACATCTCGCGGCCGCCCCAGCTGATTCAGCAACCACAGCGGCAAGGTGCGTTCATGCCCCGCGGTAAAAGTGGTAACGATAATTTCATCAAACGACAGAGCGAATGCCAGCATTCCCCCCGCCAGCAGCGCCGACCCCAGATTGGGCAGCACTACGTAACGAAAGGTCTGCCAACCGGTAGCGCCTAAATCCATCGAGGCTTCCACCATACTCCACGAAGTCCGGCGGAAGCGGGCGATGACGTTGTTAAACACCACCACCACGCAGAAGGTCGCGTGCCCCACCACTATCGTCAGCAGGCCAGGCTCAAGGCCGACCGCTTTGAACGCCGTCAGGAGCGCCAGGCCGGTAATGATCCCCGGCAGGGCGATAGGCAGCAGCAGCAGTAGCGACACCGCATTTTTGCCAAAAAAGGCGCTGCGCCACAGAGCTCCTGCAGCCAGCGTGCCAAGCACTAAGGCAATGGCGGTCGACAGGGCGGCGATCTTAAGTGACAGTGTCACTGCCTGCAGAATGTCGCTGCGCCCGGCCGCCTCGCTGAACCAGCGCAGCGTCAGCCCCTGCGGCGGAAAGCTAAAGGCTGCATCTTCCGTATTAAAAGCATAGATGGCGATAATCAGCAGCGGAAAGTGGAGGAATATCACCCCGCCCCAGGTCGCCAGTCGCAGATACCAGGGCGCGCGTTCAGAGTGCATCGAAGGCTCCCAGACGTTTCACGAACGCCAGATAGAGGGCAATCAAGACGATAGGCACCAGGGTAAACGCCGCCGCCATCGGCATATTGCCGATCGCCCCCTGCTGCGAGTAAACCATATTGCCGATAAAGTATCCCGGCGGGCCCACCAGCTGCGGCACGATAAAGTCGCCTAGCGTCAGCGAAAAGGTGAAGATCGACCCAGCGGCGATGCCGGGAATGGCCAGCGGCAGCACCACGTAGCGAAAGGTCTGCCGCGGGGCCGCGCCGAGATCGGCCGAGGCCTGTAGCAACGATCCCGGAATACGCTCCAGCGCCGCCTGCACCGGCAGGATCATAAACGGCAGCCAGATGTAGACGAACACCAGAAAGCGTCCAAGGCCGGAGGTGGACAAGGTATTGCCGCCGACCGCCGGGACGCTCAACAGCGCGTTCAGCGCCCCCTCCAGTCCAAGATGACCGAGGAACCACTGCGCCACGCCATCTTTCGCCAGCAGCAGCACCCACGCATAGGCTTTGACGATATAGCTGGCCCACATTGGCAGCATGACCGCGATATAAAAGAAGGCCTTCATTTTGCCGCTGGTATAGCGCGCCATATACCAGGCCATCGGCAGCGCCAGCAGCGCGCTGGCCAGCGTGACGCACAGCGCCATCACCAGGGTCCGCACAATAATGTCGTAGTTGGCAGGGTTGAACAGCGCCCGCAGGTTAGCCAGCGTGAAGTCGCTGGTCACCGACATGGTGAAGTCGTCAAAGGTATAAATGCTCTGCCACAGCAGGGTCAGCAGCGATCCCAGATAGACGATGCCAAACCACATAAGCGGCCCGAGCAGCAGTAAAAACAGGCCCAGCGCCGGTCGGCGCCAGAAGATCCCCGATATGCGCCCGGTCTGCGCAGGAATTATTGCCATGGTCATCTCAGCCTCCGCTTTCCAGCGGGGTCATCGCCGAGCGCGACCATGACGCCTGTACTATTTGCCCGGTTCGCGGAACGCTGGCCGCCGCCGCGCCATCGATGTTGGCCTGGCTGACCAGCAGTTTGTCGCCATCCGCGAGGCGGAGCTCGATCCGCGTCGCCGCCCCCTGATACTGCACCGCCTGCACCACACCCTGCACCTGCACCTCGCCGCCGCCCTGCAGGCGAACATGCTCCGGACGCAGCGACCAGCTGCCCGCCATCCCGCACAATCGTCGGGCCGCCTCGGCTGCAAAAACGTTGGCGGTGCCGACAAAACCGGCCACAAATGCGGTCCTGGGGTGCAGATAGAGATCCTGCGGGGCATCCACCTGCTCAATGCGCCCGTTGTTAAACACCGCCACGCGATCCGACATCGACAGCGCTTCGCTCTGGTCGTGGGTCACGAAGATGAAGGTGATCCCCAGCGACTGCTGCAGCTTTTTCAGCTCCACCTGCATCTGCTCGCGTAGTTTCAAATCCAGGGCGCCCAGCGGCTCATCGAGCAGCAGCACCCGCGGCTGGTTCACCAGCGCCCGGGCAATCGCGACCCGCTGCCGCTGGCCGCCGGAGAGCTGGGAGGGCTTGCGATGATGAGCAAAGCCAAGGGCCACCTTCTCCAGCGCCTCCTGGGCGCGGGCATGGCGCGCTTTCTTCGCCATGCCTTTGACCATCAGGCCGTAGGCGACGTTGTCAAGGATCGACATGTGGGGAAATAGCGCGTAGTCCTGGAACACGGTATTCACATCCCGCTGCCAGGGCGGCAGTTCGCTGGCCGGCTGACCAAAGATATGGATGGTTCCGCCGGAGAGCTGCTCAAAACCGGCAATCAGCCGCAGGCAGGTGGTTTTACCCGAGCCGGACGGACCCAGCATCGAGAAAAATTCTCCATCGCGTATGCCAATGCTAACCCCATCCACCGCCCGCACATCGCCATACAGGCGCGATACATTCTGGAACTCGACCGCGTACGTCATTGTTTGCCTCCGATCCTTAGCGGCCGCCCATTATCGCAATATAGTCCTGAGTCCAGCGGCTATAGGGCACGTATTTCCCGCCTTCCGCAACCGGCGTTTTCCAGAAGTGAATGCGGTTAAAATGCTCATAGCCGTTGGTCTCACAGCCTTTATCACCGAGCAGCGCGCTGGCTTTACAGCCCTCAGGCACCACCGGCAGCGAACCGAACCAGGCCGCCACATCGCCCTGCACCTTCGGCGTGAGCGACCAGTTCATCCATTTATAGGCGCAGACCGGGTGCTTCGCCTCGCTGTGCAGCATGGTGGTATCCGCCCAGCCGGTTACCCCCTCCTTCGGGAACACGGTGGCGACCGGCTGGCCTTCCGCCTTCAGGCCGTTGGCTTGATAGGGCCACGAACTGGAGGCGGCTACCCCTTCGTTTTTGAAGTCGTTCATCTGTACGGTGGCGTCATGCCAGTAGCGATGGATCAGCGGTTGCTGGTCGCGCAGGACTTTCAGCACCGCGTTGTACTGGGTTTCGGTCAGTTGATAGGGGTCTTCGATCCCCAGCTGCGGCTGGGTGGCTTTGACAAACAGCGCGGCGTCGGCGATATAGATCGGGCCATCATAGGCCTGCACCCGCCCCTGGTTGGTTTTACCATCCGGTAGATCCTGCTTGACGAAAACCACGCGCCAGCTGTCCGGCGGCGTCGGGAATACGCGGGTGTTGTACATCAGCAGGTTCGGCCCCCACTGATACGGCGTGCCATAGACTTTACCGCCGACGTTAAACCACGCCCCCTTCGCAATACGCGGATCAAGGGAGCCCCAGCCGGCAATCAGCGCCGTGTTGATCGGCTGCACGCGTTTGCCCATGATCAGGCGCAGCGAAGCATCACCCGAGGCGGTGACCAGATCGTAGCCGCCTTTGGCCATCAGACTGACCATCTCGTCAGAGGTGGCAGCGGTTTTGACATTAACCTGACAACCGGTGTCCTTTTCGAACTGACTCACCCAGTCGTACTGTTTGTCGGTCTGACCGCGTTCGATATATCCCGGCCAGGCAATAATATCGAGCCGCCCTTCCGGTTTATCCAGCGAGGTGAGCGGCTCTGCCGCCTGAACGGTCAAACAAGCCATACCCAGCACATAAAGGCTGCAACGGGCAATTTTTTTGCTCATCAGGTGTTACTCCTGTCACAAAGGAATTAGCGGCAGCCGTGCCGTAAAAATATCTCCTGAAATAAGGGTAGTCAGCGGATTAACGCCCCCAGGGGAATTTATTCAGGTTGTGACCCGGGACGCATTACGTAAAAATCGCCAACACAAGCAGGACTTTATGGATTATAGACAACGAGTTAGGGAATGAGGAGGGGTATGCATATTTCCTATGGTGAGCGCCGGTAAAATAATGACCGGCCTCGATAAAAATCCTCTTTCGCTTATTTTCGCAGAATGTTTATGATGAGAAAAATAAACGACAGGGTCAGGCAAGCTGTTCGCGAATAAGCTCCCCCAGGCGCTTCACCCCCTGCTCTTCGCGTTCCCCCCAGCCCCAGGCGGTATTAAAACGGAAAAACGAGGTCCAGCTGTCGGAGGTGGAGAACATTTTCCCTGGGGCAATACTGATGTGCGACGCCAGCGCCCGGGCGCTAAGTGCGCTAGCGTCGGCCCCTTCCGGTAGTTCGATCCACAGAAAGTAGCCGCTGTCGCTGTGGTGGACGATGACCTCCGGCGGCAGATGGCGCAGCAGCGCCTGCCAGGCCTGCTGTTTACGCTCCGCCAGCTGACGACGTAGACGGCGCAGGTGGGCGTCATAGCGCTTGGTGGACAGGTAATCCACCAGGGCTAACTGCATCGGCGAACTGGTGGAAAGCGTACTCATCAGCTGGAGCTGCTGGATCCGCCGCGCCTGTTTGCCGGCCGCCACCCAGCCGATACGAAAGCCGGGTACCAGACATTTTGAGAACGAGCTGCAGTGCAGCGTCATCTCCTGGCGATCCCAGAACTTCGCCGGTAACGGCTTTTCGCGGCCAAAATAGAGCTCGCTGTAGACATCATCTTCGATCAACATCACGTTATAGCGCGCCAGCAGCGCCACCAGCGCCGCTTTTTTTTCAGCGCTGAGGGTGAAGCCGAGCGGATTCTGGCCGTTGGTCATCAGCCAGCAGGCCTTCACCGGATAGTTTTGCAGGGCCGCCTCCAGCGCCGTCAGATCAATGCCTTCCCTGACGTCAGTGGCCACCGACAATGCTTTCAAACGCAGCCTCTCCAGCGCCTGCAGGGCGCCGTAGAAGCAGGGGTTTTCCACCACCACCCAGTCTCCCGGCTCGGTCACCGCCTGCAGGCTGAGGTTAAGCGCCTCCAGCGCCCCGGCGGTGATGACGATCTCGTCCGGCGAGACGTTCATCCCCTGCAGGGCATAGCGACGGGCAATGGCATGCCGAAGTTCTGCATTGCCCGGCGGCAGATTCTCAATGACGCTCATGGCGGTGGCGGTTTTACTCACCTGCGCCAGCGAGCGGTTGAGCTGCTGCAGCGGGAAGAGACGCGGGTCCGGAAAGGCCGAGGCAAAGGGCAGCATCGACGCCTGGCGGCTGGCCTGGAGCACCTCAAAGATATAGGTATTGATATCGACGGCTTCATCGCGAGTGACCTGGGCAGGCGGCGCCGGCTGGCGGAGCTTCACCGGCTGGGGGGCAACATAATAACCCGACTGCGGACGGGCGACGATGCGCCCCTGGCTTTCCAGCAGCTGATAGGCATGGCTGACGGTCATAAAGCTCATGCCGCTGCTGATCACCTGCTCGCGCAGCGACGGCAGCCGATCGCCAGGCAACCAGACGCCAAGGGCGATCTGCTCGGTCAGTTGCTGCGCCAACTGTTGATACTTTTTCATTGCGGCCGTCCCCGTACGATAACGTCCCATTATCATATATCAGTTATAAAAAAATCATAGTTTCCTGTAACTGTTATATCTGCAGCGGCGACCGCGTCGCCGTGATAGCACGGGATGGGTTTAAAATATCACCACCCAGAATAGCGAGATTAAAACAAACCAGAAGATAATCATTACGCCAAGCGTAATGCACAGACTCTGTAATCCTTTTTCAGACATTGGCATTCCCTTTTATTTATTCCCGAGCTCATACAGTACAAATTAGCCGCGGAGCCGACAATTTATTATTATTTAATTTACGATTAACCGGCTCAGCGTTTTTACTTATTCTCATACTAATGAGTGACAATAAATCAGAGTAAAAATCCGTGGCGGATTTCGTAAGCCAAAATATGCGCTACGGCGGGTGGTAAGGATATATTATGCCGACCGGGCGACTACGCCATACCGGCGGCAGGGCCGCGTAGCCAGCCGTTAGCAATAATATGACAGACAGCGGAATAGACGCCTAATCACCTTCCGCAGGGATTAATCAAGGTTGCGCAAGGATATTTTCTCGCCCTGGCAACAGCTGAAAAATCATAACAGCGGCCAACTGTTATGATAAAAAATGGCGTGACTGCCTCTGCCCCTCAGTCGTCACCCCACCTAAAATTGCGCTGAATCAATTTTGTTGTGGAGTCCTGCATGTTCGGTCTTGATGCATTCCATCTGGCGCGAGTTCAATTCGCTTTTACGGTCTCATTTCATATTATCTTCCCCGCCATTACTATTGGGCTGGCCAGCTATCTGGCGGTGCTCGAAGGCTTATGGCTAAAAACAAAATATCCCGTCTGGCGCTCGCTATACCATTTCTGGTCGAAGATTTTCGCCGTCAACTTCGGTATGGGGGTCGTTTCCGGGCTGGTGATGGCCTACCAGTTCGGCACCAACTGGAGCGGTTTCTCACAGTTTGCAGGCAGCATAACCGGCCCTCTGCTGACCTATGAAGTCCTGACGGCATTTTTTCTGGAAGCGGGCTTCCTCGGGGTGATGCTTTTCGGCTGGAACCGCGTGGGGCCGGGGCTGCACTTTTTCGCCACCTGCATGGTGGCGCTGGGTACTATCATCTCCACCTTCTGGATCCTCTCCTCTAACAGCTGGATGCAGACCCCGCAGGGGTTTGAGATCGTTGATGGCCAGGTCGTGCCCGTCGACTGGCTGGCGGTGATCTTTAATCCGTCGTTCCCCTACCGATTATTGCATATGACAGTAGCGGCATTTCTCAGTAGCGCGCTGTTTGTCGGCGCCTCGGCGGCCTGGCATCTGCTGCGCGGCAATCAGTCGCCGGCGATCCGTAAGATGTTCTCGATGGCGCTATGGATGACGCTGCTGGTCGCCCCCGTCCAGGCGCTGATCGGCGATATGCATGGTCTGAATACCCTGAAGCACCAGCCGGCGAAAATCGCCGCCATTGAGGGGCACTGGGAAAATCCGCCGGGTGAGCCAACGCCGTTGCTGCTGTTTGGCTGGCCCGATATGGACCAGCAGCGCACCCGCTACGGGCTTGAGATCCCGGCCCTGGGCAGTCTGATCCTCACCCACAGTCTTGATAAACAGGTGCCGGCGTTGAAAGAGTTCGCTCCTGAGGAGCGCCCAAATTCTACTGTGGTGTTCTGGTCATTTCGCCTGATGGCCGGGCTGGGCATGTTGATGCTGCTGCTGGGCGTGCTGGCCCTGTGGCTGCGTCGCGGTGACCGGCTATACCACTCGCGGCCGTTTCTGCGTTTTGCCCTGTGGATGGGGCCATCCGGACTGATCGCTATTCTCGCCGGCTGGGTGACCACCGAGGTGGGCCGCCAACCCTGGGTCGTGTATGGCGTTCAGCGCACCGCCGATGCCGTTTCCGCTCATGGCGATCTGCATATGTCGGTCAGTTTATTGACCTTTATCGTAGTGTACAGCGCCGTCTTCGGCGTCGGCTACAGCTATATGCTGCGCCTGATCCGCAAAGGGCCGCAGGAGATGCTCCCGGCGACAACCGGTACGCCCGCCCGCCCGCTGTCCGCCGCCACTGAAGGTTATCTGCAGAAGGAGTCCCACTAATGGGTATCGAATTATCGGTGATCTGGTTCGTGATTATCGTCTTTGCCACGCTGATGTACATCGTCATGGATGGCTTTGATCTGGGCATCGGCCTGCTGTTCAGCACGGTGCGGGGCGGCGGGGATCGCGACGTAATGGTCAACAGCGTCGCGCCGGTATGGGATGGCAATGAAACCTGGCTGGTGCTCGGCGGCGCCGGCCTGTTTGGCGCCTTTCCCCTCGCCTACGCGGTGATCATCGACGCCCTGTCGATCCCCCTGACCCTGATGCTGATCGGCCTGATTTTTCGCGGCGTCGCCTTTGAGTTTCGCTTCCAGGCTACGCCGTCGCACCGGCCATTCTGGGATCGCGCCTTTTTTGGCGGCTCCCTGCTGGCAACCTTCAGCCAGGGCGTGGTGGTCGGGGCGGTGATCAACGGTTTCACCGTCAGCGGTCGCGCCTTCAGCGGCGGCATGTTTGACTGGCTGACCCCGTTCAGCCTGTTCTGCGGATTCGGACTATGCGTGGCCTATGCGCTGCTCGGCGCCACCTGGCTGGTGATGAAAAGTGAAGGCGCGCTGCAGCAGAGAATGCGCAGCGTATCGCGGCAGTTGCTGGGTGCCCTGCTGGCGGTGTTTGCCGTCATCAGCCTGTGGACTCCGCTGGCGCACCCGGCGATTGCTGCCCGCTGGTTCAGCCTGCCGAATCTCTATTTCCTGCTGCCGGTGCCGCTGCTGGTGATCCTCGTTAGCGGCTGGCTGTGGCGCACGCTGCATCAGCGCGACCGCCATGTTTCGCCCTTCACGCTGACGCTGGGCCTGGTCTTTCTCGGCTTCAGCGGACTAGGGATCAGCATCTGGCCGCATATTATCCCGCCGGCCATCACGTTGTGGCAGGCTGCCGCTCCCCCGCAAAGCCAGGGCTTTATGCTGGTGGGCGCCCTGCTGATTATTCCGGTCATTCTTGGCTACACCTGCTGGAGCTATTACGTGTTCCGCGGCAAAGTTCAGCCTGGGGAGGGATATCACTGATGCGTACTGCCTGGCCTAAACGTCTGCTGTGGCTGATCGCGCTCTGGGGAGGTAGCGTACTGACGCTGGCCGCCATAAGCCTGCTGTTTCGCCTGCTGATGACCGCCGCAGGGCTAAAAGTCTGAGGGCGGATGCAGAGAGGTCCGAAAAGGGACTTCTCCATCTTATCTTCACTTTTGCCTGATGAAATACGGCGATACATCTGAAGAAAGGATATTGCTATGAAGAAGTTAGCTTTACTGTACGCCGTAATGACGCTGGGAATGTCGTCATGGGCTTTCGCTGCCGACAACCCGCCGCCGCCGCCGGAAAAAGGCGCGCAGCATCAGGGTAAACCGCCGGTGAAAAACGTCCAACACGAAGGTAAGCAAGCGCAATACAACAGCAAACAGCCACAACGAGACGGTAAACAGCCGCAGCACAACGGCAAACAGCCGCAGCACGACGGTAAACAGCCGCAGCACGACGGTAAACAGCCGCAGCACAACGGCAAGCAGCCGCCAAAAGGGAGCGAGCACAGCGGGAAACCGCTGCCGCCGAAAGCGTAACACTCTGGCCTGGCTTCCGCGTCAGGCCTTTTTTCATCCTTCGTCAGCCATCGTTGACAAACTCTTGCCGTTCTTTGAGATGCCCGAAAAAAAGCCTGCATTGCGCCTGACATAGTATGTCCACGCCATTGTTCCGTCGAGAAAAGGTATGTTAAAGAGAAGCATAAGCGCCCTGCTGTTGCTGTGCGCATTATTTTCCGGGCATCTGTTGGCCCATCGTCAGGGACACGAGTACTTTCCGGTGCAAAGTCTCGAACAGCAGCTGCTGCACGAAGCGGATAGCGATGAGCTTCGCAGCCAGCACGAGGAGGCCGCCGCAGACCTGCGCGAACATCACCGCTGGCAGGACGACCGTAAACCGCGGGCATCCTGCCAATAGCATCGACTCGAATCAGGCCCCTTTGCGCTTCGGCAGCGTCTTCATCAGATCGTCCGGGCTGACGGAGGCCACAATGCTGCCCGGGTGCGGCATTTTGAGGATATGGTTTTTGATCTTGCCGACCACGTGCATTTCGCACGGACGGCAGTCAAACTTCAGGGTCAGGACCTCATCGCCATGGATCAGCTGCATCGGCGTGGCTTTCCAGCTCTTAATGGAGCCTTTCGCCTGCTTCGGGCAGAGGTTGAAGGCGAACCGCAGACAATGCTTAGTGATCATCACCGGCACATCGCCCTTCTCTTCGTGCGCTTCATAGGCGGCGTCGATCAGCTGTACGCCATAGCGCTGGTAGAACGCCCGCGCCTTGTGGTTATAGACGTTGGCGAGGAAGGAGAGATGGGTCTCCGGGTAGACCGGCGGCGGTACAGAGACCGGCTTGCGGGTGCCGCGCTGCCAGGCGTTGAGGCGTGCTTCATCCAGCATCTCCGCAGTTTCCCGACGCAGCTGGTTGAGCAGGCTGTTGGGCACAAACAGCGGCGGCAGATTAACCTGCACTTCGCGCGCATAGTAGATGGTTTGCCCCAGTTTTGTGACACCGTCACGCAGGTTGGCCAACGCTTTCTCCGCCTGGTTAGCTTCGGCGAACTCCCCGTCAAGGGTGTGGGTCACGCTGACGCCATCTTCACAGGTCATGGTGAGAACCAGCTGCTCCTGCCAGCCGCTCAACGTCACATCTACCGCGATGCGGCGTTCGCTGGAGGTCTTTAGCAGCGCCTGTTGCCAGTTATGATCGAGGTTGCGGTTGAGCGGCTGATGGGGGCGCACTTTATGCAGATCCGCTGGCATCTCGTTCGGCCATACCCGATAACGGTTTTCGCCGGTTTTTTCCACGGTATTAGCACGGAAGCCCACCACTTCGCGCTTAATCATCACGTTGAGACCATCGCCGTTGGTTAACGGTTCACTGACTTCAACGTCGAGGTGGTCTTTGCCTACCTTCAGAACTTCACCCACCGGCAGGCCGATAAATTTCGGCGAATCAAAGGCGCCGATATCGCCTTTGCGGGCATTAACAAAGTAGTCAGTGCTGCCCCGGTGGAAGGTTTTATCCGTGGACGGGATAAAGAAATGCTCGGTGCGTCCAGCCGAGGCGCGCGCCAGGTCGCCGCGATCTTCGATAATGGCATCCAGCATTTGACGGTAGTGCGCAGTGATGTTTTTCACATAACTCATGTCTTTGTAACGGCCTTCAATTTTGAAGGAGCGTACGCCAGCGTCGATCAGCGCCGCCAGGTTGGCGGTCTGATCGTTATCCTTCATCGACAGGAGATGTTTCTCATAGGCCACCACCCGCCCCTGATCGTCCTTCAGGGTATACGGCAAGCGGCAAGCCTGCGAGCAGTCGCCGCGGTTGGCGCTGCGTCCGGTCTGGGCGTGCGAAATGTAACACTGCCCGGAATAGGCCACGCACAGCGCGCCATGGATAAAGAATTCGATAGTGGCGTCAGTGTGGTCGTAAATGGCTTTGATTTGACTGAGGTTCAGTTCGCGCGCCAGCACGATCTGACTGAAGCCGGCGTCGGAGAGAAACTTCGCTTTTTCCACACTGCGAATATCGCACTGGGTGCTGGCGTGCAGCTCAATCGGCGGCAGATCCAGCTCCATGATCCCCATATCCTGGACGATCAGCGCATCGACGCCTGCGTCGTAGAGATCGGTAATCAGCCGCTGCGCCGGCTCCAGTTCATCGTCATGCAGAATGGTGTTCAGCGTCACAAATACCTTTGCGCCAAAGCGATGAGCGAAAGGCACCAGCCCGGCGATATCGCTCAGACTGTTGCTGGCGTTGTGGCGGGCGCCAAAGCCAGGTCCACCGATGTAAACGGCATCGGCGCCGTGAAGGATCGCTTCGCGAGCGATACCGGCGTCGCGGGCAGGACTAAGAAGTTCAAGACGATGATTGTGCAGGCGCATACGCGTGTTGTTATCCAGTATAAGGGGGTCGAAATGGCGGCTATTGTAGTCAGAACCGGGCGCAGACGAAAACCTTTTCCGCCGTCGCGCGACGACGAATTTTCACTTTTCAACAAAGTATTGACGGAAAAGATATTTCCCTCAAATGACGGCGAAGAGTACTGTCATCACGTATTCCGGATTTTCCTCGTCACGTTGTGAGTGGTTATCATCAGTCATCTTGTCTGGCCGCGGGTTCGCTCGCGGTTTTTTCTTTTGGATAATGGATAAGAGAATGGAAATGGGCCGCCTGGGCGCCGCGGTTACGATACGCATGCGTCGCGTCGCCGGCGAAACGCCTACCCTCACCCGCTTGCAGCGAGTGCCACTCCCCTTGTAAGCACAAATCCAGCGTACCACTTATCACTACCACATGCTCAATCACCCCTTTCTCATGCGGCGTTGATTCGCTCAGCGCGCCGGGGGCAAGGGTTATCGAAAAATGGTCAAAGCGCAGCTCGGGATCCCACGGGAATACTGGCGTCACCACCATCGCCTGCTGCTGCGGATCAAACGCGGAGGGCGCGGCGCTGGCGTCCGGGACGATGAACGCCGAAAACGGTACGTTCAGCCCGGTGGCAATCTTCCACAGCGTCGCCACCGTAGGACTTGATTCATTCCGCTCAATCTGCCCGAGCATGGCTTTCGACACCCCGGTCTCTTCCGCCAGTCGCGACAGGCTCCAGCCTAGCTGCTGGCGCAGGGTTTTAAGCGTTGCCGCCAGATGTTGCGCAATATTCATCCTTCCTCCCGTTTTTACTGCGCAAAGTATACCGCCATTTGTCTGATTTTTTCAGGACGTTTAACGGCATCGTACGCCACTGGCGGCGAGTTTTTCTCCCAGGGTAGCTGCGCGAACCACCGCTTGTGCGTTATAACGCACAATGATACAGTGAATGGATGTTATAACGCACATGGGAATCATCGATGCGCTCGTTTAGTCTTCCGCTTCCCACTCTGTTCGCTGGCTTCGTCGCCGTGTTGGTGGGGTACGCCAGCTCCGCCGCCATCATCTGGCAGGCCGCCGCCGCGGCCGGCGCTACCCCCGGGCAGATCGCCGGCTGGATGACGGCTCTTGGCCTCGCCATGGGCATCAGTACTCTCGCGCTGAGCGCCTGGCGGAAAGTTCCTGTGCTCACCGCCTGGTCAACGCCGGGCGCTGCGCTGTTAGTTAGCGGCCTGCAGGGGGTGACCCTCGCCGAGGCCGTGGGGATCTTTATTTTCGCCAACGCGCTAATCGTTATCTGCGGCGCCACCGGCCTGTTTGCCCGGCTGATGAAGATCATTCCCCATTCGCTGGCCGCCGCGATGCTGGCTGGGATCCTGCTACGGTTTGGTTTGCAGGCCTTCGCCGGCTTACAGGATCATCTGCCGCTGTGCGGCGGGATGCTCGCCGCCTGGCTGCTGTGTAAAGCGCTGTGGCCCCGCTTCGCCGTGGTGGCCGCGCTGGTGATTGGAGCGCTGATTGCGGCGGCGTCCGGGGATGTGGCTAGCGCCGCCGTGCCGCTGGCATTTGTGATGCCGGAATGGGTCGCCCCGCAGTTTACTCCGGCGCTTTTGCTCAGCGTCGGTCTGCCGTTCTTCCTCGTCACCATGGCCTCGCAGAACGCTCCGGGGTTCGCCACCCTGCAGGCATCAGGCTATACCGTACCGGTCTCCGCACTGATCGTCGTTTGCGGTGGGTTGGCACTACTGCTGGCGCCGTTTGGGGTTTATTCCATCTGCATCGCGGCGATCACCGCTGCGATTTGCCAGAGCCCGGAGGCGCACCCGGATCCGAACCAGCGCTGGCTGGCGGCCATAGCTGCGGGCGGTTTTTATCTGCTGGCCGGTCTGTTCGGCGGGTCAATCACCGCCCTGATGTCGGCCCTGCCGCCGGCGTGGATCCAGATGCTGGCGGGTCTGGCGCTGCTCGGCACCATCGGCGGGAGTCTTTTTCAGGCAGTGCATCAGGCCAGTGAACGCGATGCGGCGGTGCTAACCTTCCTGGTCACCGCCAGCGGGGTGACGCTGGCGGGAATTGGCTCCGCCTTCTGGGGCGTGGTGCTCGGCGGGGTGAGTTACGGCGTGCTATCCGCGCTGCGCCGCCCGTAGCTGGGAGGGCGTCAGCCCGGTGGCGGCTTTGACCCGATGGCTGAAATGGCTGGGGGAGCTAAAACCACAGGCCAGCGCTATCTCGGTTAACGGCAGCGCGCTATGGCAGATCAGGTTTTGCGCCTTCGCCATTCGCTGCTGCATGACGTACTGATGCGGAGCCATATTTAGCGACTGACGAAACATACGAGCAAAATGAAACTCACTCAGACCCGCCTGCTGCGCCAGGTCGGCCAGGGTCAAGGGCTGATCGAGATGAGCATCGATCCAGGCCAGTACGTGACGCTTTACGCCTGGCGCCAGCCCGCCGGTGACCGTCGGCAAACGCCACTGCACGGTGGAATAGTGCTGGATCAGATGGGTAAGCAGTAAGCTGCTGGCAGCGCTGAGGGTCAGCTGGTTCGCCGGCTGCCGCCAGTCGTTAGCCAGCAAAAACTGACGATACACTGCGGTGATTTTATCATCGCTGGCGAAGGTCTTTTCCTGCAGGGTGAAGTTCGCCGGGCTGCGGTCCCACACCTCCTCGCCGACGCGACGCAGGTGCGCATCGGTACAGTAAAGATGCACAAACGACAGATCGCCGCGGATATCCCATACGCTTTCATCGCCTTTCGGCATCAGACAAAAACGATCCGGGCCGCCGCCATTTTTCCAGCCGTGCGGCGTCTTTTGATAGCTTTCGTAGCCATCAGCCACGTACAGACTTAAAGTATGATGGTCGCTGCGCACCGTCACGGTATCGCAATTGTTATACCAGGCGGCCAGTTGAATACCGGAATTCAGCTCCACGGTTCCCTTCAGCACCGCGTTCTGTCGCCGTAATGTTTCAAATGTCCCGTAACCCATCGTCTTCACACATTGTCTGTAAAAGCCCTAGTCTAGGGAGACTACGGCGCGGTTTCCAGTCCTCACCGCCAGCGGATGGCAAATAAGCGCAAGAATTTGCAAGCCGACAACAAACCGGTGAAAGCCGCAGCAGGCGGCAGCCGGCATACTCCTCCCATCAACAGGTAGAGGAGAACCAGGGTGAACGCATTACTCTATGCACTCGTTGTCGTGATCTGGGGTACAACGTGGATCGCGATTTTTTTACAACAGGGACCGGTGGCCGCGCCGGTATCGATTTCCTGGCGTTTCGCCGTAGCCAGCGTCACGATGCTGGCGATTCTGCTCGTCACACGACGCCTGCGGCCGCTGGGCGCGAAAGATCATCTCTGCTGCCTGCTGCAGGGCTGCTGCGTCTTCTGCTTTAATTTCTGGTGTTTTTATACCGCCGCCGCCTGGATCAATACCGGTCTGGAATCGGTGATCTTTTCGATGGCGGTACTGTTTAACGCCATCAACAGCTTTCTCTTTTTCCGCCAGCAGCCGCCGGGCCGCTTCTGGGCCGCCGCCGCGCTGGGTCTCGCCGGTATCGTCATCCTGTTCTGGGACGACCTGCTGGCCAACGGACTGAACGCCTCGCTGCTGTGGGGGATCGGGCTGAGCGCCCTGGGTACCTACGGTTTTTCGCTCGGCAATATGTTCAGTATTCGCCACCAGCGCCGCGGGCTGGAAACGCTGACCACCAACAGCTGGGCGATGCTCTACGGCACGCTGGTGATGGGGGCGATCGCTCTGCTGCGCGGCGATAATTTTATGCCAGAATGGACCGTCAGCTATCTGGGCGCCCTGCTTTACCTGGCGCTGTTCGGCTCGGTCATCGCCTTTGGCGCCTATTTCACTCTCGTGGGGCGCATCGGCGCCAGCAAAGCCGCCTACAGTACGCTGCTGTTTCCGCTGGTCGCCTTATCCATTTCCACCGTCTATGAAGGGTATGTCTGGCACAGCAGCGCCGTGATCGGGCTGGCGCTGATCCTGCTGGGTAACATGGTGATGTTTGCCAAACCGGAACAGCTATTGCTGCGCCGAAGGCTGGCCTGAGGAGGCTGAAGAAAAACAGCGCCGTCGTCAGACGGCGCTGGCACGATTAACGCTGAGAGGGATCGAATTTAACGGCGTCGACCGCCATATCATCGATAACCTGCTTCAGGGTATCGACGGTCAGCGGTGTATTCTCATTCGCCAGGGTTTTGCCTTCCCCTTTACGTACGACCTTGATGACCGGCTTATTGGTGCTGGCGTCAATGACCTCCGCCTCAAAGTACAGATTGGTGTCCATGGTACGATGGCCGGTGGCGGCCTGGGTGCCGGCGACAATCATAGCAACCGGGATCACTTCATAGAACTGCAGCCCCTCTTTGCTGGAGTCCACCCCGGTGATCGCCCCGCGGAAGATGAGGCTGCGCTTGCCGGCGGTAGTGGCCAGCGGTTTACGCTCGGAAATAGCCTGTTTCAGCTCTTTGTTGGTGTAGTTAAGAATATCCTGCAGCGCCTTCTCCCCTACCTGGGTGGTCGGCTTCGGTACCGGATAGTAGGTCACCGGGTGATAAACGATATTGTCATAGTTGGCCGGATTGAAGTTCGGATCGATCCAGCGCAGCTCCGGCTTGCCGGAGGCAGAGGTCGTTTCTTTCAAACTGGAATAATCTTTTAAGAAGCCCGAATACTGATCCGGTTGCGCCACTTTCGCCGCACAGCCGGTCAACGCCAATATTCCCGCCAGAGCGGCGACTTTCAGTAAAACGCGAGTACGCATAGAGAGATCCCTGTAAATGCAGTTTTTTTTTCGGCAGACGTTATAGCAAATAGGACCCACTAGTTTTGTGACAAAAAAAGGGCTTCGTCAAGGAAGATTTATAAATATTGATGGCCTGAACATTACGTTAATAAATAATCACTTAAAAGGGGTATCGCGCGGTTTTCCAGGCTCATTTTCGCCGCAACGGGTCTCTGTCTTGCCCAGGCTCTGGCGGGGAATGCGGCGCGGGCCATGCTCAGCTTCCCACGCCGCGGCGAATCAGGCAGGCTTGCGCGCCAACAGGGTGGCGAAGCGCAATTTGATGCGATTGCCGTTGGCGTCGGTGCGATGCAGCTCGCCGACGTCCTCATTGTATTTCAGCAGCTCCCAGCCCTGGTAATAATCACGAAGCTCATCAGCTTTAAAGGCAAACGGGAAGCCGACGGTGCAGGGATAGTCTTCGGTATCCATCGCCGCCACAATCAGGTTATAGCCGCCGGCGGCGGTGCAGCGCTGCATATTGGCGATCAGGCCCGGGATGGTGTCAGGCTCGAGGAACATCATCACTACGGTGGAGAGGATCAGGTCATACTCGCCGTCAAAGCTCAGGCTGTTGAGGTCTTTCACCGCCGTTTGCAGATTATCCAGTCGCTCGGCGGCGCGAATACTTTCCAGATTGTTGACGCTCATCGGATTTTTATCCCACGCCGTAACCGCGAAGCCGTTCGCCGCCAGATAAAGGCTGTTACGCCCGTTGCCGCAGCCCAGATCCAGCGCCCGCCCCGGCGGCACAATCGTCGCGGCATGCAGCACCTCGGAATGGGTGCGGGTCAGGCTGTATTTTTGACTAAAATAATCCGCGTCACGCTTTGTCATGATCCTTCCTTCTTATTCAGGAGTGTTTCCCGGTCGACCTGGAGCAACAGTTTCCCGCTGACCAACAGCAACGCTGTACGCAGCAGCAGCAGGCCGACAACCAGATTGCTAAAAATAAATAGCGGCATCGCCAGATGATGAAAAAAGCCGTCTCCCCTGGCCTGGCCGAGATGCAGACCGGTGGTGGCCAGCGCGGAAATGCCGAACGAGAAGCTCCAGAAAGAAGCATTGAACGGCTGACGAAGATACCAGGGCATCAGACGGAGCATAAACAGTAGCTGCAGCAGGCCGTAACCAAACAGCAGCTTAGCGAAGGTATCGGCCTCCCCGCCGTTGACGCTGAGCCAGGCGCTGCAGGCCACCAGCGCAGGCGCCAGTTGGATCCCCAGCGAGGTGCGCAGCGGCGTCGGCAGCTCGCCTGCGCTGCGCAGACGCTGGAGGATCGCCGGCTCGAGGCTCAGCCAGGAGAAGACCCCGGCGCCGAGGAACACCAGTCCGGCATCGGAAAATCCCAGCGCGCCGCAGGCCATCGCGCTGATAAAATTATTGGCTACTGTCGGCAGATACAACCCCGGCGTGGTGGCCTCGCGAGGATGGTTCCCCCGCCATAGCCCACCGCTTTGCCAGGCGGCATAGGCGAGCTGCAGCGCCACGCCCGGCACAAACAGCCCGATCGCCAGCGGCCGGCACCAGGGAGCCAAACCAATCGCCACCAACAGCGTGGTGGCCGGAAACAGGCTGACGAAGCTGCTGCTCACCGGATGACGCATCTCCCGCAGCACGCTCGCCGGAAAGCGGATCGCCCGGCTGATAAACGCCATGCTGAGCAGGACCCACATCGCCATCGCCAGCGTCACCAGCCCATCACCAATGCTGCGGCTGACCGGCCAGAGGGTGCTGGCGTAACGCCAGGCGAAGCCCATTCCGATGGTGCCGAGCACCATGCCAAAATAACCCGCCGGCAGGTTTAGCACCTGCCGCGGCGTTTGCGTTTTATTCATTTTATTGATGATATCAATTTAATTTGAAGTTGCATTCTAAAGGAACCTTATCCCGCGCGCTATGGCGATCTTTGCTATGTTTATGTTAACCATAAGTAATAAGGATCGGCCATGCGTAAATACCGTCTCAGCGAACAGACCCGGCAGTATTGTTATGAGGAAGAGCATGGCAAACAAAGCGTCACCCTGCGCCAGATAGTGGCGCTTATTGATTTCGCTGACGTTAAAGCGGGCAGCGAAGGCGGCTGGGTGGATGAGGAATGCGCTCTCAGCCAGCAGGGGGAGTGCTGGATCTACGATGTCAACAGCGTGGTCTTCGCCGGGGCGCGCATCCGTGACGACGCCCGCTTAACCGGGTTCTGCGTGGTCAGCCATGAGGCCACCATCGGCGGACGGGCCTGCATTCACGCCTCGCAGATCAGCCATCACGCGCAGATCAGTGACAACGTCACGGTTATGCAGAGCCAGGTGCGCGGTTATTGTCGCCTTGCCGACGAGGCGCGTCTTCTCCCCCACTGCCAGGTGATTGCCGCGCGCGGGTTAACCGCCGATCGCGACAAAGTCCTGCAGATCTATCAGCGAGCCACCGTCAGCGCCTCGCGCATTCTCCACCAGGCGCAAATCTACGGCGATGCCTTCGTTGAGCATGCGTTTGTCGAACATCGGGCGGAAGTGTTTGACCAGGCAAGACTTGAAGGGAACGAAGAAAACGACGTCTGGGTATGCGATAACGCCCGGGTATACGGGCACGCGCGTCTGATCGCCGGTCGTGGAGAGGATGCCATTCCCACCGTGCGCTACAGTTCGCAGGTGGCAGAGAATGCGGTGATTGAAGGCAACTGCCTGCTGAAGCATCGGGCGATGGTCGGCGGCGAGGCGCAGCTGCGAGGTGGTCCGATTCTGCTCGACGACGATGTGCTGATCCAGGGGCGGACAGTCATCATCGGCGATGTGATCTTAGAGCACCAGGTCTCCATCAATGACGAGGTGCAGATTGCCGCACAGGAGGGAGAGGCCATTCATCTGCGCGGCCCGAAAACGCTTGACGGCCAGCAGCACATCACCCGCACGCCGCTGTTAGGCGCGCTTTAATGCCTCATCGCGGTCAATAATGCGGGCGTAGATATTCTGATCGTCATAGCTACCTTTCAGATACTCGGCTTGTCGGAGACAGCCTTCCAGAACAAACCCGTTGCGCAACGCTACCTGGTTGCTGCGGGTGTTCGCCACCCGGCATTTGATCACAAACCGGCGCACCAGCCCGCTGGCGGCATAATGGCGGATAAAGGCCTGTAATGAACGGGAAAGCAGCCCTTGCCCCTGGTGCTCTTCATCGATCCAGTAGCCAATATAGGCCGTTTTATTCTGCGGCTCGATCTGATTGAACGACAGGACGCCGACTAGCTGCTTATCGAGAAACAGCAAAAACATTTTGGCGTAATCCCGCTGATGCAGCATCACGTTGCCCTGCACATGGCGGCGGGTCTCGTCTTCGCTGCGCACCTCGGCGGGCCAACTGAGCGACTGCTGTAGCCAGCGCTGGTTTTTGACCACCAGCTGGTGCAGGTCGCTAACGTAGCGCTCATCAATGGCGATTAGCGTCAGCGCGTCGGTTACCGGGATCGACTCAGGTACTGCTGGGATATCTGCGGTCATAGCGCTCTCTTCTGGCCCGCAGGGACTGCCTGCGGGCGTCGGGTGACTCAGGGTTATTTCATGATCCGGTCGTCAACGTAGTTGCGTTTATCTGCTGCCGGCGGGAAATACTGATAGAGCCAGGTTTCGCTGATGGCTTCTCCCTGACAGCGCAGGAACAGACGCATCTCCACCGGGTCGGTTGAGTCGGTGGTCGGATACCAGTCGAAAAGGATCCGGTAGCCATCGAACGGCTCGACGTAGAGGATCTCAATCTGCTTCGCTTCCCCGCTGGAGAGGGTGATCACCGGTTCAATACCGCGCGGCGCGGCCGCCTTCAAATCGCCGCCGACAAAGTCGATGGCAAAACGACGCGCCCACTTATCCGGGTAGTGTTCACCCGGCGCCCATCCCTCGGGGAAGCCCCCCATCCCGGTGCGGGTGGCCAGAACGCGCGCCAGCGGAGTGCTCACCGGCGGCTGCGCGCTCCAGTAAAGACGGTAGCGGAAGTCCAGTTCGTCGCCCGCCTTCACCGCCTTTTCCGGCTGCCAGAAGCAGACGATATTATCCAGCGTTTCGCCGGTAGTTGGGATCTCCATCAGGCTGACCGCCCCTTTGCCCCACTGGTTACGCGGCTCAACCCACAGGCTGGGACGCTTGTTATACCAGCCCATCACATCCTGGTAGTGGGAGAAATCACGGTCCAGCTGCAACAGACCAAAGCCGCGCGGGTTCTTGTCCTGGAAGGCATTGAACTGCAGCTTCTGCGGGTTATTCAGCGGCCGGCAGACCCATTCCCCGTTGCCCAACCACATTGACAGCCGATCGGAGTCGTGGATTTGCGGATGGATGGTGTCGCACATCCGCCGCTCATTATTGCCGCAGCTGAACATACTGGTCATCGGCGCGATACCCAGCTGTTTGATATCCTTGCGGGCGTACAGGTGGTTTTCCACGTCCATGATAACCTGGGTATCCTGGCAGTGGATGGTGAACTTGTAGGCGCCAGTGATGCTCGGGCTGTCCAGCAGCGCGTAAACGGTAAACACCGTGGCGTCCCCTTTGACCGTTTCGAACCAGAACGACGTAAAGTCGGGAAACTCTTCCGGGGTATCGGTAAAGGTATCCACCGCCAGACCGCGGGCCGACAGGCCATACTGATAGGTGCTGTCTACCGCGCGGAAGTAGCTGGCGCCGAGGAACGCCACGATATCGCGGCGCGCCAGCTCCGGCGCTTTAAACACCCGGAACCCGGCGAAGCCGAGGTCAGACTGTCCTTCCAGCTGACGGGTATCCACACCGGCGTCATTGTACTTAAACAGCTCCGGACGGAAGTGGATCTCGCGCGCCTGCTGGGTGCTGGCGTCTAAAGAGAACATCCGCACGCGGCGACGGAACCCCATCCCGACGTGGAAAAACTGGATGTCCAGCTTACGCTCTTCAATATTGTTCCACAGCGAGTGGTTGGCATCGTACTGGATGCTGTTATAGGCCTGCGGGGTGAGATTGGCGAGCGTCGGCGGCAGATCGCGCGGGGCGCCGCCCCACGGCTGGCGCGCCAGATCGTGAGCCATCGCCTGCAGAACAGCATAATCAAAACGACGCGTTTGCCCGTCGGCAATGCCCGCGTCTTCGGCAAAAGCGGCCTGACTGAATAAGGAAGCGACTCCTGACGTTCCGCATACGGCGGCAACAGCCATGGAAGATTTAAGAAAACGTCTGCGGTTCATGCCTGAGAAAGCGTCCTTCTGCACGGGTGAATTGATTCGCAACGCGTCATCACGCTGCGTGATAATTTCCGCCCACTCTAGACAAAAACGATTAATAATCCAATTGTTGCCAGCAGAAAAAAGGTAAAAAAGCCCTGTCCAGAGGAACAGACTGTTTTTTTCATTTCCTCTGACGTGTAGCCTGGGCATACACGCTGCCTGCCGCTTTTTACCCCTGACTATTCAAGGGAAATCTATTCTCCAGTGCTGAATATTCACCCCATGTATCGCTCCTCGCCGCGCGCGTTTTTTAGGCACGATTCGCGCAAATTCCCATCGCGCCTGGTGCTAACTTTTCCCCGATAACCGCTATCTTTCTTCACGTTAGCGGCCAACAGGGGAGAGCCGTTCGGGCTGTCCCGCCACGCTCTCCAGGGAATTCATTCAGGAGTCATGCCATGCAAGTGAAAGCAGCCGTTACGCTGGGCTACCAGCAGCCTTTTGTCATCAAAGACGTCGAGGTCGCCCCGCCGGGGAAGGACGAGATATTAGTGAAAATTGTCGCCACCGGCGTCTGCCATACCGACGCCGTGATGCGCGACAACCCCGGGGTGGTGCCTATGCCGGCGATCCTCGGCCATGAAGGCGCCGGGATCGTTGCCAGCGTCGGCGAGGCGGTTAGCGGCATCAGAGTAGGAGACCACGTAGTGCTCAGCTACGCCGCCTGCCACCACTGCGAAAATTGTTTAAGCAACCACCCTTCGGCTTGCGAAGATTTTAATACGCTTAATTTTGGCGGCCGACGCGAGGATGGCACCACCCCCTACCGGCTGGGAGACCAGGATCTGTCCCTGTTCTTTGGCCAGTCGTCTTTCAGCCAGTATGTGGTCACCCGCGCCAGCAACGCGGTCGTGGTCGACCCGGAGGTTGATCTCACCCTGCTCGGCCCGCTGGGCTGCGGTATCCAGACCGGTAGCGGGACGGTGCTCAACCGCCTGAAACCGGTGGTCGGCGAATCGCTGGTGGTGTTTGGCTGCGGCGCGGTGGGGCTCAGCGCCATCATGGCAGCGAAATTAACCGGCTGTTCGCAGATTATCGCGGTGGATATCCATGCCAGCCGCCTCGCCCTGGCGCGCGAACTGGGCGCCACCCATCAGATCAACGGTAAGGAACAGGATGCCGTCGCCGTGATTAAACAAATCACCGGTAAAGGCGCCCACTACGCGGTGGAAACGACCGGCGTCTCCGCTATCGTTCTGCAGGCCGTACACGCGGTGAAACCGCTGGGAACGGTGGCGATTGTGGGCTTTACCGGAGATATCACCCTTAACGTGCAGAACGACCTGATGGCGGAGGGAAAATCGCTGGTCGGGGTGATTGAAGGCGACGCCGTGCCGGCGCTGTTTATTCCGCTGTTGGTGCAACTCTATAAACAGGGAAAATTCCCTATCGATAAGCTTATCGCCCGCTATCCGTTGGCCGATATCAACCAGGCCTTCGCCGATTCGGCGTCCGGCAAGGTGATCAAGCCGGTGGTGGTCATGTGAGATAACGTCGCCACCGGTCGGTGGCGACAGTTGCGCATTATGGGATTTATTCCAGCGTCACGTGATGCTTCATCACCCGGCGAAACAGCGCCAGTCTGGCGCGCATAAAGCGGTTCTCCACTTTAAACCCGGCGCGCTTATGCAAGCCAATGCGCAACAGGCGATCCCGCCCGCGCAGGCACGCCGGCCAGCGCACCGCGCCGGAAAGCGTCTGCTCGCCGCTGGCGAGGCGGGCAAACTGCGCCCAGTAGTCAGCGACCTGAGCGGCGAAGGCCAGATCCGCTTCGCTGGCGTACTGCCGCACCGGGTCGGTCAACCGCAGGTTATCAAACACGTAGGGCACCTCGTTGCCATGCCAGGCCCCATGCGGGTAGGCGTCATGCTCCGCTTCCGCGACATAATCAAACCAGTAGCGCCAGCACGGCTGACCCACGCGCTGTTGCGCCTGCATCACTACATAACCAAGGGTGGTGAAGGCCATGTCGCGGCATACTTCCCGCCCCAGCGCTTCATCGCCCTTCACGCCGGGATAGAGGAGTTTGATCAGCCCCAGCCCCAGACGGCGCTCTCGGCGCAGCTTCTGGATCTGCCCGGCAATATCGACGCCGAACACGGCCATCACGCTGGCTTCATCGCTATTGGAGCCGATCATCACCGGTATCGGATGCTGGCGGCCGGCAAAGAAGGTCTCCAGCATCGGCTGCGGCAGCACCGCGTCTCCGGCAATAGGCGCTGGCCCGGTATTCAGCGGCGCGGTGAGCGACCAGAAGGCCTCCGCGGGGATCGCCCGCAATTCCTCAGCGCTGGCTTGCGGTAAGGCGAAGTGTTCCGCCAGCAGGCGCCCTTTTTCCAGCGCTTTTTCCCGCGGCAGATCGGGTAGCGTATACCCGCTCTGAATAATCGCTTTATGAAACAGCCCTTTCGCTTTCGGGGAGGCCATTAGCGACAGCACGCTGCGCGCCCCGGCGGATTCGCCAAACAGCGTGACGTTGGCGGCATCCCCGCCGAAGGCGTGGATATTCTCCTGAACCCACTGCAGAGCGGCAATCTGATCGAGCAACGCGAAATTATAGAGACGTTCGCCCGCCTCTTGTTCCAGCGCCGGATGGGCGAAAAAACCGAGATGGCCCAGCCGGTAGTTAACTGTCACCACCACCACGTCGCGGCTGGCAAGCGCTTTGCCATCGTAAGGCGGCAGGCTGCCGGCGCCGATGGTAAACCCGCCGCCGTGCAGCCAGACCATCACCGGCAGCGGCTGCGCTGCGCTGGCCGGGGCCCAGACGTTGAGATATAAGCAGTCTTCGCTGAAGGCGCCAGGATCGCCGCCGCCGAGCTCGCGGCAGTAGTCAATGTCCTGCCAGCTGGCGGCGGAAAAGGTCTCAGCTGGACGTACCCCCTGCCAGCGGGCGGCTGGCTGCGGCGCGCGCCAGCGCAGCGGGCCCACGGGCGGCGCGGCGTACGGAATGCCGCGCCAGATATGAATCCCCTGTTCTGCGCTCCCGGCAAGCGTTCCCTGACGGGTTTTCGCCAACGGTTTCGACGGATGTTGCATAACCTGCTCCCTGTAAGGCTGATGCCAGCAGGGTACTGATTTTACAGCAGACCGCAACGTCGTTTGCTGCGCTCCTCCGCCTGTCGGTATAGTTCAAACTCATCCTGCACCGGGCAGCCCAGAGCTGCCTCAAACGCCTCGCGACTGGCGTTCCCGTGGCTGCGCGCCTGGGTCTCGTTGCCCAGATTGGACTGAAAAATGCCCGCCGCGCTGACCGGTAAAAAATCTTCATAAATAATCGGCTGGGCGACCACCCACCCGCGCTCAATCAGCGGCTGCGGATCGTCGCCCGGGCGAAACGCCTGGCGATGTGCCTCACCCGTGGGCGTCAGGCGGTAGCGAAACCAGGCCAGCCCCTGCTGACGGAGCAGAAATTCGCTGTCGGGAAATTCGCTAAACACCTCCTGTAGATGCTGCTGGTGGCTGAGATTATCTTTCCCGGTTCCTGCCGCCTGCAGCAGCCGATCGTACAGCGCGCGCCCTTTCGGCGTCAGCGCCACGCCCCGCTGCTCAATTTCGCCAAAGCGGGCGCAATGGGTGCCTCGGTGTTCTCCGGCGAACATCACCGGCTCCTCAAGCGCCTTAAAGCTGGTCTGCCGCAGGAGGATCGGAACCTCCCGGCGCGGTGGCCCTTCAATCAACGCTTTGGGTTCAATACCGCACTCCGGCATCAGGGACTGGACGCGGTCAATATCCAGCGTCCGCGGCGTGAGATGGTTGATATGACACCCCGGGAAACAGACCACATCGGCAATCAGGCGGTGCTCGCGATGCAGAGCATGGTAAGTCTCCTCATCGACGGTGGCTTGCCGGTGCCAGCGGAACGTCTCCAGCGCCTCCTGGACAAACTCGCGCGCGTCGGCAGAGGTGAATTCGCCCTCTGCTTCATACTGCGCAATCAGCGCCAGGCAGCGGGGGGTGAAGTTTTTGCGCCGCGCGAGGATCGCCTCGGCCCGCTCGCGCAGGGCGTGATTTTCAATCAGCTCCAGGCGCAGCAGCGAGGTGAAAATCCGAAATGGATTGCGCGCCAGCGCGGCATCGTCGATGGGACGAAACGCCGTGGAGTGGACCGGCACGCCGGCCTGCGAGAGATCGTAATAGCTAACGGGATACATTCCCATGATGGCAAACATGCGACGGAGCGTCGCCAGTTCTTCCGCTGTGCCCACGCGAATCGCGCCGTGGCGCTCCACGTTTAAGCGCGCCAGCTCGTCAGCGTTAGCGAGCTGTTCATGCAGCTGCGGATTATTTTCCAGTACCGCCAGGTTGACGTCAGCCACCAGCTCCAGCAGCGTTCCGTACTGCGGAACTTCCTGCTGGTACATGGCCGACATGGCCTGCGAAAAGTGCTCCCGAATCTCATCAGCCGTGATGGTGTTCGCCATGATGTGTTACCTCCAGTGAATACTTCCTGGAGTGTAGGAAAGCTGCCTCGCGGCGGGGGGAAGAATTTACAAACTGTGATGGCGATAACCTGCCGCCGGCCCAGGTCATTGCTCAAAACATAACCCATAGTTATGAAAAACACCCGGTAATTTCACTTTAAATTAACAATACATTTACACACACTGCTTCTGGCGACATTACAACAATATGCCCCTCTACCGTCTACACGGAGTACCCTATGAACGACAAATGGTCCCCACGTGAGGTTGTCCATCGCGATTACAGTAGCCACCCGCCCGCTTACGCGCCGGGCTATAAAACCAGCGTCCTGCGCTCGCCAAAAAACGCCCTCATCTCTCTGCAGAACTCGCTGTCAGAGATCACCGGCCCGGTATTTAGCCGCGACGACCTCGGCCCTCTGGATAATGACCTAATCCTGAACTATGCCAAAGAAGGCCTGCCGATCGGCGAGCGGATCATCGTCCACGGTTACGTGCGCGATGGATTCGGCCGACCGATGAAAAATACGCTGGTGGAAGTCTGGCAAGCCAATGCTGGCGGTCG
This sequence comes from Klebsiella sp. K47, assembly GCF_051858335.1. Taxonomy (NCBI): domain Bacteria; kingdom Pseudomonadati; phylum Pseudomonadota; class Gammaproteobacteria; order Enterobacterales; family Enterobacteriaceae; genus Klebsiella; species Klebsiella sp. K47. The sequence continues at coordinate 56,823 of NZ_JBPYUI010000010.1, read as the reverse complement.
CTACCGGCATAAAAAAGATCAGTATCTGGCGCCGATTGACCCGAACTTTGGCGGCTGCGGCCGGGTGCTTACCGATGAAAACGGCTATTACTGTTTTCGCACCATCAAACCCGGCCCCTACCCCTGGCGCAACCAGGCCAGCGACTGGCGTCCGGCGCATATCCATTTTTCTCTCTCAGGCGACGCCTGGGCCCAGCGCCTGATCACCCAGATGTATTTTGAAGGCGACCCGCTGATTAAGCAGTGCCCGATCGTCAGGACTATTAATAATGACGACGCCGTGCGCACGCTGATCGCCGAGCTGGACATGCACGCCGCCGTACCGCTGGATTGTCTGGCCTACCGCTTCGACCTTGTTCTGCGCGGCCACCGCGCCACGCTGTTTGAAAATCGCACTCAGGGGGCCGCCCGATGAAAGAGTATCTGCCTGAAACCGCCTCGCAGACGGCGGGACCCTATGTTCATATCGGCCTGGCGCCGGACGCCGCAGGCTTTCATATTTTTGAGAAAAATTTTGGCCCGGTCCTCACTACCGCCGATACCGCCGGGGAGCGCATCACCATTGAAGGCCGGGTCATCGACGGCTCCGGGACGCCGGTCCGCGATGTGCTGCTGGAGATCTGGCAGGCCAACGCCGCGGGTCGCTATAACCATCCTGACGATCGTCAACAGCAGAAAGCCGTCGACCCGGCCTTCCGCGGCTGGGGGCGTACCTGCTCTGATTTCACCTCCGGCATTTGGCGCTTTGAAACCATCAAGCCGGGCCCGGTGGTCGGTCGCGATGGCCGGCTGATGGCGCCGCACGTCAACCTGTGGGTGGTGGCGCGGGGGATCAATATTGGCCTGAATACGCGGATGTACTTTGCCGATGAACACGAGGCCAACGCCAGCGACCCGGTGCTGAATCTCATCGAGTGGGAGGTGAGGCGCAAAACCTTAATCGCCGAGCGCGAGGTTCGCGGTACGGAAGTGGTCTATCGTTTTGACATTCATCTGCAGGGCGAGAACGAAACCGTCTTTTTCGATATTTAGCCGTCGCGGTGACAACCACCTTCGCCCCGGTTCTGCGGGGCGAAGGCGTTTTCAACCACAGGGAAAGATCTTGTCATGTAACCAACTCAAATGTTAATAATATTTTGCTATCTGGTTATCAAATTTAAACAAGTCCGCTTGTCTCTTTCACCGCTGTGTTTTTAACATCATCTTACTATGGAAAAAAATGGTCTCTTCAGTCAGCGCATTCGCTTGCGCCATCTACACACCTTCGTGGCCGTCGCTCAACAGGGAACGCTGGGGCGCGCGGCTGAAACATTAAATCTGAGCCAGCCAGCACTCTCGAAAACGCTTAACGAGCTAGAACAGCTGACCGGTACCCGGCTGTTCGAGCGGGGTCGTCTTGGGGCGCAGCTAACCCTGGTCGGCGAACAGTTTCTGACGCATGCCGTTAAGGTGCTTGACGCCCTTAATTCGGCCGGCCAGGCGCTGAACCGCAAAGAGGGCCTGAATAACGATATCGTGCGCATCGGCGCGCTGCCCACCGCCGCGCTGGGGATCCTGCCGACGGTGATCGGCCAGTTTCACAAGCAGCAAAAAGATATCACGCTGCAGGTCGCCACTATGAACAACACCATGCTGCTTGCCGGCTTAAAATCCGGGGAGATCGACATCGGCATTGGACGTATGTCCGACCCGGAGCTGATGAGCGGGCTGCATTACGAACTGTTGTTCCTTGAATCCCTGAAGCTGGTGGTTCGCCCGGGACATCCCCTGCTTCAGGAGACGGTGACCCTTAGTCGGGTGATGGAGTGGCCGGTGGTGGTCTCACCCAAAGGCACCGTGCCGCGGCAAAACGCCGAAGCGCTGCTCCAGAGCCAGGGCTGTAAGATGCCCGCCGGCTGCATCGAGACCCTTTCCGCCTCCCTGTCGCGCCAGCTGACGGTGGATTTTGACTATGTCTGGTTTGTCCCTTCCGGGGCGGTAAAAGACGATCTTCGCCGTGGCGTGCTAACCGCCCTGCCGATCGCCACCCAGGGCGCCGGAGAGCCCATCGGCATTTTAACCCGCGTCGATGCGACACTGACTCCGGGTACGCAGACGCTGCTCAGCGCTATCCGTAAGTCCATGCCTGCCTGACCCCCTTTCTCCCCGGCCCGCAGCGGCCGGGGAACCTGCAAACGCGCCGACGCCGCTCCCCATGACGTTAGACATATTCGGCAAAATAATCATTTAGTGCGAAATTATTTATTAACATTTGCGCAAACTTCTTTAACAGATCTATCATGTCTCGATTTCACCAAATGGTTCACTCTAAATCTAATCAAGCAACAAATACAGTTTTATGAAGGTTAAAACCACTTCATTCAAAAATGATTCAAAAGCAACATGTTTCATTTGGTTCACAGTGAGGTGGCTGGTGTGGTTAAGGAGATTACATGGCAACTGGCAACGCGCCGCGCGGATTCCCCCGGATCCTGCAGTGGCTTCTCGCCGGACTGATGCTAATCATCGGTCTGGCTGTGGGTATTCTTGGGGCAAAACTGGCCCTCGTCGGCGGTACACTGTACTTCGCGCTGATGGGCGTGGTCATGGTCATCGCGGCGGTGTTGATTTTCCGCAACCGCCGCGGCGGTATTCTGTTATACGCCGTGGCGTTTATCGCCTCGGTGATCTGGGCGATTAGTGACGCTGGCTGGAACTACTGGCCGCTCTTCTCGCGCCTGTTTGCGCTCGGCGTACTGGCCTTCCTGGCCGCCCTGGTCTGGCCTTTCCTCGCCAGCCCACCGGCGAAAAAAGGCCCGGCCTATGGCGTCGCCGCCGTTCTCGCCGTGGCGCTGGCGGTGAGCTTTGGCTGGATGTTCAAATCCGCACCGCTGGTCAGCGCGACTGAAGCGGTACCAGTCAAGCCCGTCGCGCCAGGCGAACAGCAGAAAAACTGGGCGCACTGGGGTAACACCACCCACGGCGACCGTTTCGCCGCCCTCGACCAAATCAACAAACAAAACGTCAACCAGCTGCAGGTTGCCTGGGTAGCGCATACTGGCGATATCCCACAGAGCAACGGCTCGGGCGCAGAAGATCAGAACACCCCGCTGCAGATTGGCGATACTCTCTATGTCTGTACCCCTTACAGTAAAGTGCTGGCGCTGGATGTGGACAGCGGAAAAGAGAAATGGCGCTATGACTCCAAATCCTCTTCACCCAACTGGCAGCGCTGCCGCGGCTTAGGCTATTACGAAGATAGCCAGGCGCAAACCGCGCCAGCGGCAGGCACGCAGCCGGCCGCCTGTTCCCGTCGTCTGTTCCTGCCGACCATCGACGCCCGCCTGATCGCCATTGATGCCGATACCGGCAAACTGTGCGAAAGCTTCGGCGATGGCGGTATTGTCGACCTCAGTGTCGGCATGGGTGAAGTGAAAGCGGGTTACTATCAGCAGACCTCCACCCCGCTGGTGGCGGGCAATGTGGTGGTGGTGGGCGGCCGCGTCGCGGATAACTACTCCACTGGCGAACCGCCGGGCGTGGTCCGCGCGTTTGATGTCCACACCGGCAAACTGGCATGGGCGTGGGATCCGGGCAATCCAGCGCTGACCGGTGTTCCGCCGGAAGGCCAGACCTACACGCGCGGTACGCCAAACGTCTGGTCGGCGATGTCCTACGACGCGAAGCTGAATCTGATCTATCTGCCCACCGGCAACGCCACGCCAGATTTCTTTGGCGGCGAACGTACCGCGCTGGACGATAAATACAGCTCCTCTATCGTGGCTGTGGATGCCACCACCGGCCAGGTGCGCTGGCACTTCCAGACCACACACCACGATCTGTGGGACTTTGACCTGCCGTCTCAGCCGCTGCTGTACGATCTGCCTGACGGCAAGGGCGGCACCACCCCGGTGCTGGTGCAGACCAGCAAGCAGGGCATGATCTTTATGCTCAACCGCGAGACCGGCGAGCCGGTGGCCAAAGTTGAAGAGCGTCCGGTGCCGGCGGGCAACGTCAAAGGTGAACGCTACTCGCCGACGCAACCTTACTCGGTAGGGATGCCGATGATCGGCAACCAGACGTTGACCGAGTCCGATATGTGGGGAGCGACACCGATCGACCTGCTGCTGTGCCGTATTCAGTTCAAAGAGATGCGCCATCAGGGCGTCTTTACCCCGCCAGGTGAAGATCGTTCCCTGCAGTTCCCGGGCTCGCTCGGCGGCATGAACTGGGGCAGTGTTTCGCTGGATCCAAACAACAGCCTGATGTTTGTCAACGATATGCGTCTGGGCCTGGCCAACTATATGGTGCCGCGCGCGAAGGTGGCGAAAGACGCCAGCGGGATCGAGATGGGCATCGTGCCGATGGAAGGCACGCCGTTTGGCGCGATGCGCGAACGTTTCCTGTCGCCGCTGGGCATTCCGTGCCAGAAGCCGCCGTTCGGCACCATGTCCGCGGTAGATCTGAAAACCGGGAAACTGGTGTGGCAGGTGCCGGTTGGCACCGTAGAAGACACCGGGCCGCTGGGCATACGTATGCACATGCCAATTCCAATCGGCATGCCGACCCTTGGCGCATCGCTGGCAACGCAGTCCGGACTGCTGTTCTTCGCCGGCACCCAGGATTTCTACCTGCGCGCCTTTGATACCGCGAACGGCAAAGAGATCTGGAGATCGCGTCTGCCGGTCGGCAGCCAGTCCGGCCCGATGACCTACGTCTCACCGAAAACCGGTAAGCAGTACATCATTATCAATGCCGGCGGCGCCCGCCAGTCACCGGATCGCGGCGATTACATCATCGCCTACGCGCTCCCAGACCATCACTGATCGACATACACAAAAGGGCCCATCCGGGCCCTTTTTTTATGGGTGACGATTCGCCTTCAGCGTCGGGGATTACTGGACGCCAAAGTGGATCACGGTGCGAATCGATTTACCTTCATGCATCAGATCAAAGGCCTCGTTAATCTGCTCCAGCGGCAGGCGATGGGTAATAAACGGATCGAGGCGAATTTTACCCGCCATGGCGTCTTCCACCATGCCCGGCAGCTGACTGCGCCCTTTTACGCCGCCGAAGGCGGAACCGCGCCACACGCGGCCGGTCACCAGCTGGAACGGACGGGTCTTGATCTCCTGCCCGGCGCCGGCTACACCGATGATCACGCTCTCACCCCAGCCTTTATGGCAGCACTCCAGCGCCGCGCGCATCACATTTACATTGCCGATGCACTCGAAGCTGAAATCCACCCCGCCGTCGGTCAGCTCAACAATCACATCCTGAATCGGCTTATCGTAGTCGTTCGGATTGATAAAATCGGTCGCGCCCATCTCTTTCGCGAGAGTGAACTTATCCGGGTTGGTATCAACCGCCAGAATGCGCCCGGCCTGCGCCTGCACCGCGCCCTGGATCACCGCCAGACCAATGCCGCCCAGACCAAAGACCGCGACGCTATCCCCGGCCTTGACCTTCGCCGTGTTATGCACCGCGCCGATACCGGTGGTTACGCCGCAGCCCAGCAGGCACACTTTATCCAAAGGCGCCTGCGGATTGACTTTCGCCAGCGAAATCTCGGCGCAAACCGTATATTCGCTGAAGGTGCTGGTGCCCATATAGTGATAGATCGGTTCGCCATTGTACGAGAAACGAGTGGTGCCGTCCGGCATCAGTCCTTTACCCTGGGTGGCACGCACCGCCTGACAGAGGTTGGTTTTACCCGACTTACAGAATTTGCACTCGCCACATTCGGCGGTATACAGCGGAATGACGTGATCGCCCGGCTTAAGGCTGGTGACGCCCTCGCCTACTTCCACGACAATCCCGCCGCCCTCATGGCCCAGCACCGCCGGGAAGACACCTTCCGGATCGTCACCGGAGAGGGTGAAGGCATCGGTATGACACACCCCGGTGTGGGTGATTTTCACCAGAACTTCGCCTTTTTTCGGCGGCGCGACGTCGATCTCAACGATTTTTAACGGCTGACCGGGGCCGAAGGCCACTGCTGCGCGTGATTTCATAACTGTCTCTTCCTCGTCGTGATGTTATTTTAAATAGGATCGTAGCAGATGACCGACCTCTGCCATTCTCGCGGCCCGCTGCTCAGGGGTGGTGTCGCCGCTGACCAGCTCGTCCTGCAGGTGGATCTCCACCATTTCGCCCATCAGGCCGTTCGCCGCCCCGCGAATCGAGGCGATCTGCTGCAAAATAGTCATACAGGGCTCGCCGGACTCCAGCGCGCGCTCAAGGGCTTCGACCTGGCCGCGGATGCGTCTTACGCGGCTGAGCGCCCGTTTTTTATCTTCAGGTGAATGTGGCACGATTACGCCTCCGTATCATATAGGGGGGTATACTATATTCTATTAGCGGTGAAGGCAAAAAAAACCCCGTCGCGGGACGGGGTCAGGAAGTGAAAGAGGATGATTTAGCGCTTACGAGGCATCATTCGCAGCAGAGTATTATCCTTCCACCAGTAATGATGGAGCAGCGCGGCGAGAGCATGCAGGCCAATCACAAAGTACCCGGCATTGGCCAACCATTCATGGATCGCCTTCAGGGTATCCACCCGCTCAAAATCGCTCTGCGGGGCATACGGCATGGTCAGACCAAAGGCATACCAGGGGTTACCGCGCCAGTACATCATCACCATGCCGATCAACGGCAAGGCAATGAACAGCAAATAGATCGCCAGGTGACCAATATGGGCGAAACCGGTCATCATCGGCGATGGTTTCGGTACGATCGGCGGCGCCGGCGATTTCAGCCGCACCAGCAGACGCGCCACCATCAGCACGAAAATGGTGATCCCGCAGGAAACATGCACCATATTAATCAATGGCCGTTCACTGCGGGGAAAAAACCCGCGCAGCTCCATCGCCGCATAGGCTACTACTACCAGCAAAAAAACCAGCCAATGAATCCCAATCTGCAGGCCGGAATATTTATCGCGCATGGCATATCCTTTATGGAAAGTATGATGCTGCCAACATAGCGGCGTTCCCTTAAATTTTCATTAACCTTTACGTAGAATTAACAATTGATTACCGCTTTCTGCCGAGCCGCTATGCCACGCTTAGCGCACGCTCTTTCCTGGCCGAACGACAAACCGTCCACCGGCCATTACAAAATTACACAGTTTTGTTACTTACCGCGCTACTGCCGCCGCTATAGTACAGAATGTCTGGCAGACCACACGGCCCTGGGAGATAAGAATGAAGGAAATCGGCTTACCGTTATTGCTACTGACCGCGCTGGCCAGTCCGGCTTTTGCTGCAGACTGTCAGCCAAACGGCATTGGCGGCTCGTTTTGCATTAACGATGACGGTACGACTACCGACACGGTGCCTAACGAAGTCAACGGCATGGATACGTACTCGAATAATGGCGGCTATACCAGTTCCCTGCCCGATCGGTCAGGGGCGGATGAAGCACTGGAAGGTTCATCGCTGTCGACGCAGCAAGGCGTCGGCAGCGGACAGAGCGACAGTGCGCTGGCGGGTCGCGACTGGCATTCGCCCGCCAATCTGAATGATGGCGCCGCCACCTCCAGTATGAGCCTGCTGGATAAACCCTGAGGCCAGCGGCTAAGCGAGACTCCAGCCTGCGGCGCCGATGGCAAGGGCGAAAAGCAGGCAGGCCAGCGCCGTCTTACGTAACAGCATGGTATAGAATGAAATTGCGACACCAATGAATACCACCAGCAGAATCGGCCACATGCTTAATAACAACAGCAGAAAACCCTCAATATTGTTATGGATTACGCTCTCCACATCCGCATCCTTGCCTCATCGTCGATAAAGTAAGCAGAATTTAATATGTAACATGAATACATTCAAATAAAATATAATTGTAAATGGTTATGCACCGCCTCCTGCGGTTGGCGGTGGGTCACTTTCACGCGTCCGGAGCTTTGGCATCAGAAGCAGTTCGCAAAAAAACACGTCAGGATTGTTCCATGACACTTTAGCGGCACGCTCGTATTCTCGCTGGTATCCTGCAAATTCTTCACGCCATTATTCGGCGCGGGTATCTGACACAATGCGCCGGCGATGACAGTCGCCTGGTTGCAGTTTATCCCCCTGAGCGGAACGCACATCCAGATACTGAAGGGGCTGGCCGTGCGCGTTATCCAGCAGGACCGAATAGGTTTCCCCTTGCTCAAACATATAACGCTCTCCCCATTGCCGCAGCGCCACAACAATGGGAAACACGGAGCGCCCCTTTTCAGTCAGGACATATTCCTTGTATGCGCTGCCATCCGATGCCGGTAAAATCTCGAAAATACCGATATCAACCAGATGCTTCAGCCGCGAGGCAAGGATATTTTTGGCCAGCCCCAAATTTTTTTGAAACTCGCTGAATCTCCGCACATCGTCAAATGCTTCGCGGATAATCATCAGGCACCAGCGTTCACCAATTGATTCCAACGTTCTCGCCACCGGACATTCACTGGTTCTAAGTGATTCCTGCTTTGCCATCTGCGCGCTCCTTATCAATTTATCTACTGATCTAGCTTAATCCTCACCTTTACCAGTTGCAAAAAAAAACCAGCAAGGCTAATTCTATAGGTACACTAGTTTTAAAAAGCAACCAGACAGAGGGTCTCTTATGAAATGTAAGGCAAGTAGATGTACCGGCCAAAGGATCCAAACTGCGTCAGTCCCTGACACGATGCTGACCACAGGGATAACGGCGTTGTTTTCACTAACCTGCGCGCTGGCAGTAGCCAATGTTTATTCAGCACAGCCTTTACTCGACTCGATGGCGGTCAGCCTGAAGGTGTCGCCAGGCATGATTGGTAGCGTCATCACCGCTACGCAGGCGGGCTATGCCATTGGCCTGCTGTTCCTGGTTCCGCTCGGAGACTGGTTGAACCGTAAATACGTGGTGATGAGTCAACTGTTGCTTTCAGTAGCGGCGTTAGTCGCGGCAGGGTTATCCCCCAATATAGCAACGCTGCTTGGCGCCATGCTGATCGTCGGCCTGATGGCCGTGGTGGTGCAGGTGCTGGTGGCCTGGGTGGCAATACTGGCGACGCCGCAGAAACGAGGCCAGGCGGTGGGTACCCTGACCAGCGGCATTGTTTCAGGTATCCTGTTATCTCGGTTTATCTCAGGCGCGATAGCCGATATCGCCGGCTGGCGAGCCGTGTATCTCACGGCTGCCTGTCTGATGTTGGTGATTGCAGGGGTCGTCTGGAAAATCATGCCTTCGCCCCCGCAGCAGCCGCAGCCGCAAAAGCCGACTTACCTTTCCTTATTGAAGTCCGTGTTTCAGCTGTACCTCACCGAGCCGCAACTGAGAAAGCGCGGGATCCTGGCGCTATTTATCTTCGCCGCTTTCAGCATGCTATGGACGACCATGGTCATGCCGCTCACCGCCCTTTCCCTCTCGCACACCCAGACGGGGATGTTTGGCTTAGCCGGCTTCGCTGGCATGCTGGCCGCCGCCAGAGCGGGCAAGTGGGCTGACCAGGGATGGGCTCAGCGCACTACCGGCCTGGCGCTGGCGCTGCTGACCATCTCATGGCTTCCTATCGGCTATGCCGAAACCTCTCTGCTTTGGCTGATAGCTGGCGTCATTGCGCTGGACTTTGCGGTACAGGCCGTTCATGTCTCCAGCCAGAGCCTGATCATTGCCGCCAGGCCTGCAGCGGCAAGCCGCCTGGTTGGGGCTTACATGTGTTTTTATTCGCTGGGCAGCGCGGCAGGGGCTATCGTTGCCACACAGCTTTATTCCCACTGGGGATGGCAGGCGGTCTGCCTTGCGGGCGCCGCGGTCAGCGCGTGTGCATTTCTGATCTGGTCAGGATCGCGTCAATCATGATATTCGTTCTGCGTTTTAAAGGGGCCAGTCAAAAAGACCGTAACACTGACCTGATTGCTGCCAGCTATTTGTATCGCATACATTTTTTCAATGCTTTTAAACAGTTATGTTCATGTTGTATAATGACGTGCACTTTAACTAAAAAAAGAGTGCGACCATGATTGATTCCTCATTGCCATTAACCGACATTCATCGTCATCTTGACGGTAACATCCGGGCCCAAACCATCCTCGATCTTGGCCGCGAATTTAATATCGCTCTTCCCGCAACCACCCTCGACACGCTGCGTCCGCACGTCCAGGTCACCAGCCTTGAGCCCGATCTGGTTAGTTTCCTCGCCAAGCTCGACTGGGGGGTAAAGGTCCTGGCCTCGCTGGAAGCCTGTCGCCGCGTGGCGTATGAGAACGTCGAAGACGCGGCGCGAAATGGCCTGCACTACGTTGAGCTGCGCTTCTCTCCCCGCTATATGGCGATGACCCACCGGCTGCCGGTCGACGGCGTGGTAGAGGCGGTAATTGCCGGGGTTCAAGAGGGATGCCGCGATTTCCAGGTCGACGCCCGGCTGATCGGTATTCTGAGCCGCACCTTCGGCGAAGCCGCCTGTCAGGAAGAGCTGGCGGCGCTGCTCGCCCACCGCGAGGGCATCACTGCCCTCGACCTCGCCGGCGATGAGCTCGGCTTCCCGGGTACGCTGTTCCGCAACCATTTTAACCAGGCCCGCGACGCCGGGTGGCATATCACCGTCCACGCGGGCGAAGCGGCCGGCCCGGAAAGTATCTGGCAGGCCATTCGTGAGCTGGGCGCGGAGCGCATCGGCCATGGGGTTAAAGCGGTAGAGGATCCAGCCCTGATGGACTACCTGGCCGAGCACCGCATCGGGATTGAATCCTGCCTGACCTCGAACGTGCAAACCAGCACCGTGGCCTCCCTGGCCCAGCATCCGCTGAAGCAGTTCCTTGAGCACGGCGTGCTGGCGAGCCTCAACACTGACGATCCGGCGGTCCAGGGTGTGGACATCATTCACGAGTATACCGTGGCGGCGCCGGCGGCAGGGCTGAGCCGGGAGCAGATCCGTCAGGCGCAGATCAACGGCCTGACCCTGGCGTTCCTCGGCGAACAGGAAAAAGCCGCCCTCATTCAGCGGGTTGCCAAAGGCTGATAACCGGCCCGGCAGCCGTGCTGCCGGGCTCCTCCTCAGACCAGGCTGAGCGTGGCGCGATGTCTGGCCGACTCGATACCCAACTCAATCAGGGTCATTATCTGAATCGCCTCGCTGGCCGAGACCGGGTTTTCCCCTACGCCGTTAAGCGCGTCGCGGATAGCGGCATAGTAAGCGGGATAATTACCCGGTAGCGTCAGCCATTTCTCCTGACTACGTTCATCCCCTTCCGCACGGGTCAGGGTACCGTCGCGCATATCATATCCCCAGTCCTCCTGCGGCAGCCGTTCACCGTTTTTTAGCCGCTCCTCCTGCGGGTCAAGGCCGTACTTAATATAGCTGGCCCGCGAGCCGTGGACGATAAAGCGCGCGCTCTCCGCGGCGGCGAGTAACGTACCATGCAGTACTACCCGCCGCTGCGGATAGGCCAGCACGGCGTGAAAATAGTCGGTGGATTGCGCGCCGGGCCGAAGCTGCGCGAGGTCCACCGTGATGCTTACCGGCAGGCCAAACAGCACCACGACCTGGTCGAGCAGATGCGGCGCGAGGTCATACCATATGCCGCTGCCAGGACCTGCCTGCTCACGCCAGCGCTGGCGCACCTGTGGTCGGAAGCGATCGAAATGCGACTCGAAGTAACACACCTCCCCCAGCTGACCTTCGTTGATCAACGCGCTGACCGTTAAGAAATCGCTGTCCCAGCGCCGGTTATGAAACACCGAAAGTATCCGACCGCAGTGCTTCGCCAGGCTTTCCAGCTCGCGAGCTTGTGACAGTGTCACGGTAAAGGGTTTATCCACCACAACATGCTTTCCCGCCTCCAGCGCCGCTTTCGCCAGCGGAAAGTGGGTGTCGTTCGGGGTGGCGATGACCACCAGATCGATATCCGGGTCGTCCAGCAGATCCCCCGGCGCACTCATTACCTTCACGCCAGGCCAATCGGCATGGACCTTATCGGCGTCGCTGCTGGCGACCGCCTTCAGCGCCATACCCGGCGTGCCGCCGATCAACGGCGCATGAAACGTTTTGCTGGCGTAACCGAACCCCACCAGCCCCACCCGGATCGCATCGCTCATCTTACCGCCTCGCTTATGCAACTGATATCAACACCAGGTTAATGAGAATAATTTTACAAACCGTGAGCAAAACTTATCATTCCTTACTTTGCGACTTACATGCAAGTGTGAGAAATCAGACAGATACCCCTTGTGATCTGCTGACCATCGAGTAACATTTCACGCTGTGTTCAAAGGATATTGAAGTGTTATGACAACTGTTTTTACCCGTATTGTAGAACTTATTGGCTGGGTTGTTTTTGGTATTTCGGCACTGCTTTTGGTTATCGCACACCATATAGATAACTATCAGTCCCCACCGCCAGCGGATGTGGTGCACACGAAGTAGCTCCGCGTTAAAACAGTGACCCGCCTCGCAACTGTGCAACCGGTTTCAGAAACCGGTTGCACGTATGCTCGCGCTTTTATTACACTCCCTTTATCATCAGACAGGGAGCTTTTTCATGGCCGCTTTTCCGCACAATTTCTTATGGGGTGCCGCTACCGCAGCGTATCAGGTTGAGGGAGGACACGACGCCGACGGTAAAGGACCGTCAATCTGGGATATCTACTCTCATCTGCCGGGTACCACCTTTGAAGGCACCACCGGCGATATTGCCGTCGACCACTATCACCGTTTTCGCGAAGACGTGGCGTTAATGGCCGAAATGGGCCTGCAAAGCTATCGATTCTCCATCTCCTGGCCCCGCCTGCTGCCCGCCGGGCGCGGTAAGGTGAATGAAGCGGGAGTCCAGTTTTACAGCGATCTGATCGACGAACTGCTGGCGCACAATATTGAGCCGATGATCACCCTCTATCACTGGGATCTGCCGCAGGCCCTGCAGGATGAGGGCGGCTGGGAAGCGCGCACTACCGCCGAGGCCTTCGCCGAGTACGCCCGCCTGTGCTATGCGCGCTTTGGTTCACGGGTGAAGCTGTGGGCTACCTTCAACGAAACCATTGTCTTCATTGGGCACGGCTACATTAACGGCCTCCATCCCCCGGCGGTCCGCGATCCGGCGCGTGCTATTCAGGCCTGCCACCACGTATTTATCGCCCATGCGCTGGCGGTGAAGGCCTTTCGCGAGATGGCTGTGGCCGGCGAGATTGGCTTCGTCAACGTACTGCAACCGCATACCCCGCTCACCGACAGCGAGGCGGACATTAAGGCCACCGAACTGGCTGACGCCATCCATACTCACTGGCTGTACGATCCGGTGCTGAAAGGCACCTATCCTGCCGACCTGCTGGCGCAGACCCAGGCGCTGTGGGGGGTACCTCGCTTTGCTCCAGGCGACGACGCGCTGCTCCGTGACAACCGCTGCGACTTTATCGGTCTGAATTACTATCGCCGGGAAACGGTATCTGCCCAGCCGCCTGAGATCGCTACCGGCGGTGAGCCTGGCGTGGAGGGATTATTCTATTTCGTGCGTAATCCCCAGAGTACATATACCGAATGGGGCTGGGAAATCTGGCCGCAGGGGCTAACTGACGGCATTATGATGATTAAGGCGCGCTATGGCGATATTCCGATATATATCACCGAGAATGGCCTCGGCGCGAAGGACCCGATTATTGACGGGGAAGTGGTCGACGACCCGCGGATTGATTATCTCAGCAGCCATATTGGCGCCCTCGAAAAAGCGCTGGCGCTGGGGGCAGATGTGCGCGGCTATTACCCCTGGTCATTTATCGATCTGCTGAGCTGGCTCAACGGCTATCAAAAGCAATATGGTTTTGTCTATGTCGATCACCAGCAAAATCTGGCGCGGAAACGAAAGAAGAGTTTTTATTGGTACAAATCTGTTATTGCCAGTCACGGCGAACAGCGTTAATCTTCTCTTGCGGGCGCCATTCGGCGCCCGGTCTGATTTTAGAATATTCTTAAACTTCTCCCTGCTCTTCAAGGCTGGCTTTGCCCCTTGTCATGGGTTTATATAACCTGATTCATTCCACGCGGCCCCAGCAGAAGGCGCCGTTGGTTGAGAGTAGGTTTAGTGAATGCTGATAATATTCAACGCAATAATTCCGATTATAAAATGGATACGAAAATGACCGTGCTGGACTACTTATTAAAATTTCGCAAAATCAGTTCGCTGGAAAGCCTTGAAAAACTATTTGATCACCTTAACTACTCCCTGACTGACACCCAGGAGATCGTGAATATGTATCGCGCCGCCGATCATCGTCGCGCAGAGCTGGTCTCCGGTGGTAAATTGTTCGATGTGGGCCAGGTTCCTAAATCCGTTTGGCGATTCGTGCAGTAAGGCTGTCATCCTTCACGCCAGTTGCTTATACTTCCCGGCCTGATTTTATTCACTGGCGTTGAATAGGGGAGAAACATGACGTCTCAATCTGCAGAGCGCATCGGCGGATGGCTGCTGGCTCCGCTGGCCTGGTTGCTGGTGGCGCTGCTGAGCGCCTCGTTATCGCTGCTGTTTTTTGCCAATGCGCTGATGTCGCCGCAGACCTATACACTACTGCGCGCCATGAGCGCGGGCCATATGGCGCTGTGGGTCGCCTCGCTGCTGTTTGCCCTCGCCATGTGGTATTACACGCTCTGGCTGACTATCGCCTTTTTCAAGCGGCGCTCGGTGGTGCCGAAACACTACATTATCTGGCTGCTCATCACCCTGCTGCTGGCGATAAAGGCTTTTGCCTTCTCGCCGGTCTCGGATGTGCTTGCCCTGCGTCAGCTGCTGTTTCCGCTGCTGGCCGCTGCGCTGCTGGCGCCCTATTTTCGCCGTTCGCAGCGGGTAAAACGGACTTTTGTTAATCCGTAATACCCCCACACTTAACCTGTTGTCGCTGGTATCGTTTTATTCGATAATAAGCGGCTTTTTTTCGTTTCAGGTCGCATGATGGCTGATTATTTACTGCTCTTTATTGGTACAGTCCTGGTCAATAACTTCGTTCTGGTGAAGTTTCTTGGTCTGTGCCCGTTTATGGGGGTTTCCAAAAAGCTGGAAACCGCAATGGGGATGGGGCTCGCTACCACCTTCGTGATGACCCTGGCCTCTATTTGCGCCTGGCTGATTGATACCTGGATCCTTATCCCGCTAAATTTGGTTTATTTGCGTACCCTGGCCTTTATTCTGGTTATCGCCGTGGTGGTTCAGTTTACTGAGATGGTGGTGCGTAAAACCAGCCCGGCGCTCTATCGCCTGCTGGGGATCTTTCTACCGCTGATCACCACCAACTGTGCCGTACTCGGGGTAGCGCTGCTGAATATTAATCTGGGCCACAATTTCCTGCAGTCGGCGCTGTACGGCTTTGCCGCCGCCGTCGGCTTCTCGCTGGTAATGGTGCTGTTCGCGGCGATCCGTGAACGCCTGGTGGTGGCCGATGTCCCCGCGCCGTTTCGCGGTAATGCCATCGCGCTGATTACCGCCGGTTTAATGTCTCTGGCCTTCATGGGCTTTAGTGGTTTGGTGAAGTTGTAATGAGCGCAGTCTGGATAGCCGTGATCGCCATCAGCCTGTTAGGGCTGATTTTCGGCTTAATACTGGGATACGCCTCGCGTCGTTTCGCGGTGCAGGACGACCCGGTGGTGGAAAAAATTGATGAGCTATTGCCGCAGAGCCAGTGTGGGCAGTGCGGGTACCCTGGGTGTCGCCCCTATGCGGAAGCAGTCGGCGTACAGGGTGAGAAAATAAACCGCTGCGCGCCGGGTGGCGAAGCGGTGATGTTAAAAATCGCCGCCTTGCTGAACGTCGACCCGCAGCCTGTCGACGGCGACGCACAGGAAGCGGAGCCGGCCCGCATGCTCGCGGTAATTGACGAGCCGAACTGCATTGGCTGTACCAAGTGTATCCAGGCCTGTCCGGTGGATGCCATCGTTGGGGCGACCCGCGCCATGCATACCGTGATGAGCGACCTGTGCACCGGCTGCAATTTGTGCGTCGCCCCCTGCCCGACCCAGTGCATTTCACTCGTTCCGGTGGCCACCACCCCGGAGACCTGGAAATGGGATCTGCATACGATCCCGGTGCGAAATATTCCTGTGGAACAACATGTTTAAGCTATTTTCCGCTTTCCGAAAAGACAAGGTCTGGGATTTCAACGGCGGTATTCACCCGCCTGAAATGAAAACCCAGTCTAACGGCACCCCGCTGCGTCAGGTTTCCCTGCCGCAGCGCTTTGTTATCCCGTTGAAGCAGCACATTGGCGCCGAGGGCGAACTGTGCGTTAAAGTGGGCGACCGGGTGCTGCGCGGCCAGCCGCTGACCCGCGGCTGGGGAAGAATGCTGCCCGTTCACGCCCCGACTTCCGGCACCATTGCCGCCATCGCTCCGCACACTACCGCGCACCCGTCGGCTCTGGCGGAGATGAGCGTGATCATTGACGCCGACGGCGAAGACCGCTGGATCGAGCGCGATGGCTGGAGCGACTATCAGACCCGCACGCGTGAAGCGCTGATCGAGCGTATCCACCAGTTTGGCGTTGCTGGCCTCGGCGGCGCAGGCTTCCCCACCGGCAGTAAACTGCGCGGTGGCGGAGATAAAATTAAAACGCTGATCATTAACGCCGCCGAGTGCGAGCCCTATATCACGGCGGATGACCGCCTGATGCAGGACTGCGCGGCGCAGATTGTCGAGGGTATCCGCATCCTCACTCATATACTGCAGCCTGAAGAAGTGCTGATCGGCATTGAAGACAATAAGCCGCAGGCCATCTCAATGCTGCGGGCGGTGCTCTGCGACGCCCATGGCATTTCGCTGCGCGTGATCCCCACCAAATATCCCTCCGGTGGCGCCAAGCAGCTCACCCAAATTCTCACCGGCAAACAGGTACCGCACGGCGGTCGTTCATCGGACATTGGCGTGCTGATGCAGAACGTCGGTACGGCTTATGCGGTGAAACGCGCGGTGATTGACGGTGAGCCGTTAACCGAGCGCGTGGTCACCCTCACCGGCGAAGCGGTAACCAGACCGGGCAATGTCTGGGCGCGTCTTGGCACGCCGGTGCGCCATCTATTGAACGATGCCGGCTTCTGCCCCAGCGCCGAGCCAATGGTGATCATGGGCGGCCCGCTGATGGGCTTTACCCTGCCGTGGCTCGACGTCCCGGTGGTGAAGATCACCAACTGTTTGCTGGCGCCTTCCGCCAGCGAGATGGGCGAACCGCAGGAAGAGAAAGGCTGCATTCGCTGCAGCGCCTGTGCTGACGCCTGCCCGGCCGATCTGCTGCCGCAGCAGCTGTACTGGTTCAGCAAAGGTCAGCAGCACGATAAAGCCACTGCCCATAATCTGGCGGACTGCATCGAGTGCGGCGCCTGCGCGTGGGTATGTCCAAGTAATATTCCGCTGGTGCAGTACTTCCGTCAGGAAAAGGCCGAGATCGCGGCGATTCGTCAGGAAGAGCAGCGCGCTGCGGAAGCCAAAGCCCGATTCGAGGCCCGACAGGCGCGCCTGGAGCGTGAGAAAGCCGCGCGCGCCGAGCGGCATAAAAAAGCCGCCGTTCAGCCTGCCGCCAAAGATCAGGAGGCGATTAGCGCCGCCCTGGCCCGGGTACGGGATAAACAGCGCGATGCCGCGCAGCCGATCGTGATCCAGGCCGGCGCCAAACCTGACAACAGCGAGGCGATTGCCGCCCGCGAAGCGCGTAAGGCTGAGGCCCGGGCGCGCAAAGCGCAGCAGCAGGCCGCGCCGATGGTAGCCCCGGCCGCCGAACCGGTCGATCCACGCAAGGCGGCGGTGGAAGCCGCTATCGCCCGCGCCAAAGCGCGTAAAGCCGAACAGCAGGCCGCGCCGGTGGAAGCCCCGGCCGCCGAACCGGTCGACCCGCGCAAGGCGGCGGTGGAAGCCGCCATCGCCCGCGCTAAAGCGCGTAAAGCCGAACAGCAGGCCGCACAACTGGATCTCGCGTCAGCCGCAGCCAATGACGACCCGCGCAAAGCGGCCGTCGCCGCGGCTATCGCCCGCGTTCAGGCGCGAAAAGCAACACAGCAGGCAGTTAACGAGGAATAAATGGTTTTCAGAATCGCAAGCTCCCCCTATACCCATAACCAGCGGCAGACCTCGCGTATTATGCTGCTGGTGCTGCTCGCCGCTGTGCCTGGCATTGTGGTCCAGACCTGGTTTTTCGGCTGGGGCACCGTACTGCAGATTGTCCTCGCCGCCCTGACGGCCTGGGCGACCGAAGCCGCTATTCTCAAACTGCGTAAACAGCCTGTTGCTGCCACGCTGAAAGATAATTCCGCCCTGCTCACCGGCCTGCTGCTGGCGGTGAGTATTCCGCCACTGGCCCCGTGGTGGATGGTGGTGCTCGGCACTGCCTTTGCCGTAGTCATTGCCAAGCAGTTGTACGGAGGCCTGGGCCATAACCCCTTCAACCCGGCAATGATCGGCTATGTCGTGCTGCTGATTTCGTTCCCGGTGCAGATGACCTCCTGGCTGCCTTCCTATGAGATAGCCGCCCATATCCCGGCATTCAGCGACGCGCTGCAGATGATCTTCACCGGTCATACCGCCGCCGGAGGCGACATGGCCAGTCTGCGGCTGGGTATCGACGGCGTCAGCCAGGCCACCCCGCTGGATACCTTTAAAACCTCCCTGCATGCCGGACATAGCGTTCCGCAGGTGCTCCAATTGCCGGTCTACGGCGGCGTGCTGGCAGGTCTGGGCTGGCAGTGGGTGAATATCGCCTGGCTGGCAGGCGGCCTTTTCCTGCTGTGGCAGAAGGCGATCCGCTGGCATATCCCGGTCAGCTTCCTTGTTAGCCTCGGCCTGTGCGCCACCCTCGGCTGGATTTTTTCGCCGCAGAGCCTGGCCTCACCGCAGATGCATTTGCTCTCCGGGGCGACCATGCTTGGCGCCTTCTTTATCCTGACCGATCCGGTGACGGCCTCAACAACCAACCGCGGCCGTCTGATCTTTGGCGCCCTCGCTGGCCTGCTGGTCTGGCTCATCCGCAGCTTCGGTGGTTATCCGGACGGCGTGGCGTTTGCCGTTCTGCTGGCGAATATTACCGTGCCGCTGATCGATTACTACACGCGCCCGCGCGTATATGGCCACCGTTGAGAGAGCAATGATGTTAAAAACGATGCGTAAACACGGCGTCACGCTGGCGCTGTTTGCCGCCGGTTCCACCGGGCTGACGGCGGCGATCAATGAGCTGACCAAAAGCACCATCGACCAGCAGGCGGCCCTGCAGCAAAAGGCGTTATTCGACCAGGTTTTACCTGCCGACCGCTATAATAACGATCTGCTTAAGAGTTGCTATCTGGTCAGCGCCCCGGCGCTGGGCAAAGGCCAGCATAAAGTGTGGATCGCCAAAAATAACGATCGACCGATCGGCGCGGTGATGGAAGCCACTGCGCCGGACGGCTACTCCGGAGCAATACAGCTGCTGGTTGCCGCCGATTTTAGCGGCACGGTCCTCGGCACCCGCGTAACTGAGCATCATGAAACGCCGGGCCTGGGTGATAAAATCGAACTTCGCCTGTCGGACTGGATTACCCATTTTGCCGGGAAAGTCATCCACGGCCAGGGCGATAGCCACTGGGCGGTCAAAAAGGATGGCGGCGATTTTGACCAGTTCACCGGCGCCACCATCACCCCCCGGGCGGTGGTCAATGCCGTTAAGCGCGCAGGCTTATATGCACAAACGCTGCCTGCGCAACTTCCTGAATTCACCGCCTGTGGAGAATAACCATGAGCGAAGTTAAAGACG
Source organism: Klebsiella sp. K47 (assembly GCF_051858335.1). NCBI lineage: Bacteria > Pseudomonadati > Pseudomonadota > Gammaproteobacteria > Enterobacterales > Enterobacteriaceae > Klebsiella > Klebsiella sp. K47. The sequence goes on along the minus strand of NZ_JBPYUI010000010.1, from coordinate 37,137 downwards.
TCATCGTCCAGGGCCTGTGGAAAAATAACTCCGCCCTGGTTCAGCTGTTAGGTATGTGTCCTCTGCTGGCGGTCACCTCGACCGCCACCAACGCCCTCGGGCTGGGTTTGGCCACCACCCTGGTGTTAACCCTGACCAACCTGACCATCTCCAGCCTGCGCCGCTGGACGCCGGCGGAGATCCGGATCCCCATCTACGTAATGATTATCGCCTCGGTGGTGAGCGTCGTGCAGATGCTGATCAACGCCTATGCCTTCGGCCTCTATCAGTCGCTGGGGATTTTCATCCCGCTTATCGTGACCAACTGCATCGTGGTCGGCCGCGCCGAAGCCTTTGCCGCCAAAAAAGGGCCGGCGCTGTCGGCGCTGGACGGTTTCTCGATCGGCATGGGCGCTACCTGCGCGATGTTTGTGCTGGGCTCCCTGCGCGAGATCCTTGGCAACGGCACCCTGTTTGACGGCGCCGACAGTCTGCTTGGGAGCTGGGCGAAGGTTCTGCGCATCGAGGTTTTCCACACCGACACCCCTTTCCTGCTGGCTATGCTGCCGCCAGGCGCCTTTATTGGCCTCGGCATGATGCTGGCGATTAAATACCTTATCGATGAACGTAGCAAACAGCGGAAGGCGCAAGCGGCCCGGGCCGTCTCTGTCGCCCCGTCCGACGTGACAGGGAAAGCATAATATGAACAAAGCCAAACGCCTGGCGATCCTTACCAGGCTGCGGGAAAACGATCCCCACCCCACTACCGAACTGCATTTCAGTTCGCCATTCGAGCTGCTGATTGCCGTCCTGCTTTCTGCACAGGCCACCGATGTAAGCGTCAACAAAGCGACAGCCAAACTCTATCCGGTGGCCAATACGCCCGCAGCGATGCTGGCCCTGGGGGTGGATGGGGTAAAATCGTATATCAAGACTATCGGCCTGTTTAACAGCAAAGCGGAAAACGTCATCAAAACCTGCCGCATCCTGTTGGAGCAGCACAATGGTGAGGTGCCGGAAGACAGAGCAGCGCTGGAGGCGCTACCCGGCGTGGGCCGTAAAACCGCCAACGTGGTGCTGAATACCGCCTTTGGCTGGCCGACCATCGCCGTGGACACGCACATCTTCCGCGTCTGCAATCGGACGCAGTTCGCCCCGGGCAAGAATGTTGAACAGGTGGAAGAGAAGCTTCTGAAGGTGGTCCCCGCCGAGTTTAAGGTCGACTGCCATCACTGGCTGATCCTGCATGGGCGTTATACCTGTATTGCCCGCAAGCCGCGCTGCGGCTCCTGCCTGATTGAAGATCTTTGCGAATACAAAGATAAAGTCTACGCCTGACTGTCTCGTCTCTATTGCGGTCATAGCTTAACTCTGGGTTATGGCCCGCATTCATCTATTTCACCGGCCATTAACACCACATAATCATCATGATTATGGATGATTATCCGGTTATATAACAAACAACTAGTTCATTCATTTTTTATCAGCGCAAAATTTCTATGCATTTGTGATCCAGATCATGCTCGCAACTTTATGTTGATTGAATGTTACTGGAATGGAAATAAATGTCAGGCAATACAACGGATGAGTAAAGATTGTCAGGATAATGACCCATGATTTTTTAAGATAATGGACCATATCACTATGCTTACGCCAGATCAGTAGAATATATCGCCTTTTCCCGGAAAACCGGCGAACCCAAAAGATAAAAATACCAACGATATCGAAACGGTAAAATTTAACGCTGTATAACATTCATATGTCCGGAGCATTATACCACCCTGATTATGTGTAACAGATTATTACAAAAGCCTTGCCTGATGCGCCAGGATAGTGAACATTACTTGCCGTTTTCCCTCCAAGAATAACTATAAAGGCGGCGGTCCAACGAGATTGCGCCCCGAACACCCCCCAGTAAATATGGGATGTAAAAAAAGAGGTATATGTGTCTACTGCAAACAATAAACCAGCAGAAAGCGTGAGTCTGAACGCTTTCAAACAACCACGCGCGTTCTATCTCATTTTCTCGATCGAGTTGTGGGAGCGTTTTGGTTACTACGGCCTGCAAGGGATCATGGCCGTTTACCTGGTAAAACAGCTGGGTATGTCGGAAGCGGATTCCATTACTCTGTTCTCCTCCTTTAGCGCGCTGGTTTATGGCCTCGTCGCCATTGGCGGCTGGCTGGGTGATAAAGTGCTGGGTACCAAGCGTGTCATCATGCTGGGCGCTATCGTGCTGGCGATTGGCTATGCGCTGGTGGCCTGGTCCGGCCATGACGCCGCTATCGTCTATATGGGTATGGCGACCATCGCCGTCGGTAACGGCCTGTTTAAAGCCAACCCGTCCTCCCTGCTTTCAACCTGCTATGACAAAAACGACCCACGTCTGGACGGTGCATTTACCATGTACTACATGTCCATCAACATCGGTTCGTTCTTCTCTATGCTGGCAACCCCGTGGCTGGCCGCACGTTTTGGCTGGAGCGTAGCGTTTGCCCTCAGCGTGGTGGGGATGGTGATCACCATTATTAACTTCGCCTTCTGTCAGAAATGGGTTAAACAGTACGGCTCTAAACCGGACTTTGCCCCGGTACACATGGGTAAACTGCTGGCGACCATCGCTGGCGTGGTGGTGCTGGTCGCTATCGCCACCTGGCTGCTGCATAACCAGGGTATCGCACGTATGGTGCTGGGCGTCGTCGCACTGGGTATCGTCGTGATTTTCGCCAAAGAAACCATAGGCCTGAAAGGCGCTCCGCGTCGTAAAATGATCGTCGCTTTCCTGCTGATGGTAGAAGCGATTGTCTTCTTCGTGTTGTACAGCCAGATGCCGACCTCGCTGAACTTCTTCGCCATCCGTAACGTGGAGCACTCGATCCTCGGTCTCGCCTTTGAACCGGAACAGTATCAGGCGCTGAACCCCTTCTGGATCATGATTGGTAGCCCGATTCTGGCCGCCATCTACAACAAGATGGGCGACCGCCTGCCGATGCCGCACAAATTTGCTATCGGTATGGTACTGTGCTCTGGCGCATTCCTCGTCCTGCCTTTAGGGGCGAAGTTCGCCAGCGACGCCGGTATCGTCTCGGTCAACTGGCTGATTCTGAGCTACGCGCTACAGTCTATCGGTGAACTGATGATTTCCGGCCTCGGCCTGGCGATGGTCGCTCAGCTGGTTCCTCAGCGTCTGATGGGCTTCATCATGGGCAGCTGGTTCCTCACCACGGCAGGCGCGGCGATCATCGCCGGGAAAATCGCTAACCTGATGGCAGTCCCGGAGAATGTCACCGATCCGCTGGTGTCGCTGGAAGTGTACGGTCACGTATTCCTGCAGATTGGTATCGTCACCGCGGTTATCGCCGCCCTGATGCTGCTGACCGCGCCGAAACTGAATCGTATGACTCAGGACGACAGCGCGGACATTAAAGCACGCGAAACCGCGGCTGCCTGACGCCGCAGGGAAAACTAATTATTTTTAAGCCGCTAACGTTAGTTTAGCGGCTTTTTTTTTACCCCTGGCAGGACTAACATACAGAAAACTGCAGCCACGAGGAGTCACGCATGAAACTGTTCTACAAACCCGGCGCCTGTTCCCTTGCCTCGCATATTGCCCTACGCGAAAGCGGTCTGGATTTTACCCTGCAGAGCGTGGATCTGGCCCAGAAACGGCTGGAAAACGGGGAAGACTATCTGCTGATCAACCCGAAAGGTCAGGTGCCGGCGCTGCTGCTGGATGATGATATCCTGCTCACTGAGGGCGTAGCCATCATGCAGTACATCGCAGACCAGGTGCCGGATCGTCATCTGCTGGCGCCGGTGGGCTCGATTGCGCGCTATCAGACTCTCGAATGGCTGAACTATGTGGCCACCGAGCTGCATAAAAGCTTTACCCCGCTGTTCCGCCCGGATACCCCGGAGGACTATAAGCCTGTCGCGCGGGGGCTGCTTGAGAAAAAGCTGCAATACGTTGATGCAGCGCTGGCAGACAAACAGTGGCTGACCGGCCATCGCTTCACCATTGCCGATGGTTATCTGTTTACGGTGCTGCGCTGGGCCTATGCTATAAAACTGGATATGGCTGCCTATGGTCATATCGGCAACTGGATGACGCAGGTGGCAGCGCGTCCGGCGGTGGCGGCCGCACTGGCGGCTGAAGGCTTAAAATAAGGCCTGAACCTGCCCGGCGGACCGTCGGGCAGGCCCTGGGAGTTACAGCCGGGTGGCGCTGAAGCAGTGCTCCGGTACGGCGATGCGATCCTGCGCCGCTACTACCTGCAGTTCGTATTCCTGCATATTTTTGGTGGCGAGCATAATCTCGTACACCGCGGCGGTGACGTGTTCCAGCGCATCGCGCAGACTTGCCCCCTGCAGCAATTTTACCAACAGCAGACCGCTGGTCACATCGCCGACGCCCACCGGCTGACGCAGGCCGAAATCCACCAGCGGCCGACTAATATGCCAGGCTTCTTCGGCCGTCACCAGCAGCATCTCAAAACGATCCATACTCAGACCCGCACGGGCAAGATGCTTAACTAATACCACTTCCGGCCCCTGGGCAATCAGCTCCCGCGCGGCGGCCACTGCCTCGCTGACGCTGGCGACCGGATGACCGCACAGGATCTCCAGCTCAACCAGATTCGGGGCAATAATATCGCTGGCCGGCAGCGCATAGCGCACGTGGAACTCCGCCACGCCCGGCGCAACGATGCAGCCCTTCTCCGGGTGACCCATCACCGGATCGCAAAAATATTTCGCCGCCGGATTGGCCGCCTTAACCTGACGCACGATACCGAGGATATGCTCTCCCTGCTCAGCGGAGCCAAGATAGCCGCTCAGTACCGCATCGCAGGTCTGCAGCTTGTCGATGTCGGCAATCCCCTGAACGATCTCCGTCAAATGCGAAGGCGGCATGACGCAGCCGGTCCATTTGCCGTACTGCGTATGGTTAGAGAACTGTACGGTATTCAGGGGCCAGACATTGGCGCCCAGACGGCGCATCGGAAATTCGGCGGCACTGTTGCCGGCATGGCCAAACACAACGTGAGACTGAATGGCGAGGATGTTCTTCATTTTCTTACCACAACCCTAAAAAGAAAAAGGGCGTGGTTTCCCACGCCCTGGCAGTATTTTTTTATTTCCAGCAGACCAGGCAGTAATTTTTCTTACCGCGACGCAGCAAGGTGTAGCGGCCAAACAGGCGATCGCTGTCACTGAATACATATTCCGGGTCGGCCTGTTTTTCGCCGTTGATGGTCACCGCGTTAGAGGCAACGGTTTTACGCGCCTGACCGCGGGACGGCTGCAGCTCGGAATCAACCAGCGCCTGCAGCAGATCGGCGCCTTTTTCCATTTCGATCATCGGCACGCCATCCTGGGCCAGCTGTTCGAAGTCTGCTTCGCTCAGGTCGCTCAGGTTACCGTTGAACAGGCTTTCGGTAATGCGCTTCGCCGCTTCCAGGCCTTCTTCGCCGTGAACAAGGCGCGTCACCTGCTCTGCCAGCACGTACTGGGCGCGCGGCGCTTTACCGCTGTTTTTGTCTTCTTCTTCCAGGGCATTGATCTCCGCAATGTCCATAAAGGTGAAGAATTTGAGGAAGCGATAGACATCAGCATCCGCGGTGTTGATCCAGAACTGGTAGAATTTGTACGGACTGGTTTTCTTCGGATCCAGCCACACGGCGCCGCCTTCGGTTTTACCGAATTTGGTGCCGTCCGCTTTGGTGATCAGCGGTACGGTCAGGCCAAACACCTGGTTCTGATGCAGACGACGGGTCAGATCGATGCCGGAGGTGATGTTGCCCCACTGGTCAGAGCCGCCGATCTGCAGCGCCACGCCGTGCAGCTTATTCAGGCAGGCAAAGTCGTAACCCTGCAGCAGATTGTAAGAGAACTCGGTAAAGGAGATACCCTGATCGTCACGATTCAGACGCTGCTTCACCGCTTCTTTGTTGATCATCTGGTTAACAGAGAAGTGTTTACCGATATCGCGCAGGAAGGTCAGCACGTTCATGCTGCCAAACCAGTCATAGTTATTCGCCGCGATCGCCGAGTTGTCGCCGCAGTCAAAATCAAGGAACGGAGCCACCTGTTTGCGGATTTTATCCACCCACTCCTGCACGGTATCCTCGGTGTTTAGTTTACGCTCAGCGGCTTTGAAGCTTGGGTCGCCAATCAGACCGGTTGCGCCGCCCACCAGCGCCACAGGTTTATGACCTGCCTGCTGGAAGCGTTTCAGGCATAACAATGGAACAAGATGCCCCAAATGCAAGCTGTCAGCGGTAGGATCGAAGCCGCAATAGAGCGCGATCGGGCCTTGCGCCAGTCGCTCTGCTAACGCTTCCTCGTCCGTCACCTGGGCTACCAGCCCCCGCTCTTGCAATTGTTTAATCAAGTTACTGCTTGCCATCAAATTCTCCATGTATAAACGACTGCACCTCTGCCGGTACACGACTTTTCGCCAGATGCGAAAAGTACATAGAATAAAGCGCCGGCCCTTTCAGCGCCAGCGCTTCGATAACTAATTTCGGCGTTTACGGCGCCAGACGGTCTATTTTCCAGGCGCCGCTATCGCGCTGGTATAAAAAGCGATCGTGCAGACGGTGTTCTCCCCCCTGCCAGAACTCCATCTGCTCAATGCTGACGCGGAATCCGCCCCAGAAGCTCGGCAACGGCACTTCACCCTGCTGGAACTTCTGCTTCAGCTCAAGGAATTTGCTTTCGAGGATGCCGCGGGCTGAGATCCGGCTCGACTGCTTCGAGACCCAGGCGCCAATCTGGCTGTCGCGCGGACGGCTGTGGAAATATTTGACCACTTCCAGCGTCGACAGACGCTCCGCTTTGCCGATTACCATCACCTGGCGCTCCAGCATATGCCACGGGAAAAGCAGGCTGACCTGCGGGTTGTTTTCAATTTGATGCGCTTTGCGGCTGCCGAGGTTGGTATAAAACACCAACCCTTTTTCGTCGTAGTGCTTCAGCAGCACAATGCGCTGGTAGGGCTGGCCGCGCTCATCGACGGTGGCGACCACCATGGCCGTCGGGTCGGCAAGTTTCGCATCGCAGGCCTGACGCAGCCAGCGTTCAAACAGCGGCAGGGGTTCAGCAGGAAGATCGTGGCGACGCAAACCGCCACGGGTGTATTCACGGCGCAAATGCGCAATTTGCTGGAGTTCGTCGTTATCAGACATGGCCATTGAGGATGTAGTCATAAGGTGGCGTTATTGTGCGCCCCCCGGACAGAAATCTCAACGTTTGGCCGTCTGCAGCTGACAGTTATCAAGGACGATGCGGTCGCGCTTATAGACGGTGGCGGTATCGCCTTTTGACCAGAACACATAGACGCCGTCGGTATAGCGCGCCCCGGAAGCCGACAGCCCCTCAGACAGGTTCAGTTGCTGATTATCATAGATAAAACTGACCTGCTGGCGTGCGTTATTGCGATGGACCGTCAATGGTTTCTGGTCGCATTGATACTCCAGCGTGTCCGTCTGCATCCGCTCGACAAACTGGTTGTAGTAGCTACAGCCCGCCAGCATAAAAGGTACAACTGCGATAAGAATTTTTTTCATTCGTTTGCCTTCGACTTTCCCGGTCACGGCGGGCACTCCGCCCTCCGCTTAACTTGTCCAGTTTACCGGTCGCATCGTATTTAAGATTTCAGTTAACTCCGATTCTGCGGCGGGTTAGCCGGAAAAATGGCGCCCAGCACCGAGGCTTCGCTGGCGCCGGTCACGGAGGGCAGATTGCCCGGCAGACCAGCCAGCGTTCGCCAGGCCAGCCAGGCAAAGGCCAGCGCTTCCATATCATCGCCGCTGATCCCCGCCTCATCGGTGGTGGAGACCTCGGTTCCCGGCAGCAGCGCCGCCAGGCGAGCCATTAACAAGGGGTTACGCGCGCCGCCGCCGCACACTAACAAACGCTCGCAGCCGCCGCTTAACAATACCTGCTCACTGATGGTGACGGCGGTCAATTCCGCAAGCGTAGCCTGAACATCCTCCCCGCGTAGCCCCGGATAGCGGGCCATATGCTGCTCCAGCCAGCCGTAATTGAAATATTCCCGACCGGTGCTTTTTGGCGCCGGCAAGGCAAACCACGGATCGCTCAGCATGTCCTGCAGCAGCGGCAGCAGCACTTTACCTTCGCTAGCCCATTGGGCGTCCTTGTCGTACGGTTTGCCCTTCTGGCGCCAGATCCAGGCGTCCAGCAACATATTTCCCGGCCCGGTATCATAGCCGCGCACCGGCTGCCCTGGCGCCAGCAGCGACACATTAGCGATCCCGCCGATATTGAGCACCATACGTCGCTCAACGGGGTGGGCCAGCAGCGCATGATGAAAAGCCGGCACCAGCGGCGCTCCCTGCCCGCCTAGCGCCATATCCCGGCGACGAAAATCCCCCACTACGGTTATCCCGGTGTGGGCGGCGATCTGGTTGTTGTCACCAATTTGCAGGGTATGCGGAGCCTCTCCCTGCGGTTCATGCCATACGGTCTGTCCATGGCAGCCGATGGCGATGACGTCGGTGGGTTTGAGACTTTCCTGGCGCATCAGCGCCAGTACGGCATCGGCAAACAGCCGTCCCAGACGGGTGTCCAGACGACCTAGCTGCGAAAGGGTCAGCGACTGCCCCTGGCAAATCGCCAGAATCTCTTCTTTTATCGCGTGTGGAATGGGCCAGGTGAGACTAGCCTGCTGCGCCACCATGTTTTCAGTAATGGTGGCCAAAACGACATCGATACCATCCAGGCTGGTACCAGACATAACGCCAATAAAGCGACCCGATCTCATACGTTTTCCTTCATTCCATGACCCTTGTATGCCCTTCACTCCATCATAAAGTGTCGGTTAATGCTATGTTGTACTAATACTTTTTAACAATAGAGCGACAAATCAGAGAACATCGTAAAGAACCGGCGTTTAGTTGAGGTTGAAGCACCAGTGTTTATTATTTTTTGTATAGTCCAGGGAGAACCTATGCCCGCCGACGACTAAATGCCATATAATTAACCGTATGGACGTTCAATTGAACACCTTCGGTGAACAGGAGATTCATAAATGATTTTACGTGTTTTGGCTGTATCGATGATTGGTTTTACGCTCGCAGGCTGCGTGAGCAGCAGCGGCCTGTCCGGCGACGTTTATTCCGCATCTGAAGCCAAACAGGTGCAGAGCGTGACTTACGGTACTATCGTGCATACGCGCGCCGTACAGATCCAGAGCGGCGACGATAGCAATGCCATCGGGGCCATTGGCGGTGCGGTACTGGGCGGGTTCCTTGGAAACACCATCGGCGGCGGTACCGGACGCTCTCTGGCTACGGCGGCAGGTGCGGTCGCGGGCGGCGTAGCCGGTCAGGGCGTTCAGGGCGCGATGAATAAAACGCAGGGCGTTGAACTGGAAATCCGTAAGGACGATGGCAATACCATTATGGTAGTGCAGAAACAGGGCAGCACTCCGTTCTCCGTTGGTCAGCGCGTGGCCATTGCCGGCAGCGGCAGCCAGGTCACCGTCTCTCCGCGATAATTTCCCTTACGATGCGGCCGGTTGCGCCGCATCGTATTTTTCAGCCACGTTTATTTCGCCGTAATAAATTCGTAGTAACCATCAGACATCTTTATTTTAATATTCCATGAATCATTGCGCCTGCGCAATATCTTATCTGCCCGCCCCTATTACCCTCAAGAACGTAAATTAGCCCTGGTGACTCATCGTCGCTGCCGTTGCCTTTTATGTGGAATATTGCCTATGCCCGAACATGTGCATCATATCGTTAAACGTCTAATCCTTTATATTTGCATTTGTTTACTGGCCGGGATTGGCATTTCCGGGATGACTGCGTTTTTTCATACCAGCTTCAGTAGTACTTCCTCAATATTATTTCCGCTGCTGACCAGTTTCCTGATGGTTTTTCATATTACCATTGCCTGTTTTATGGGCATGAAATACTGGAGCAGCAAGCGGCGTCTGTACCTTACTCCAGTCTCTTTCGGGTTTGCCTGCTCAGCGCTGCTGATGCTTGGCACGCTCAGCAGCTATCCGGACTGGCTTACCTGCAATCCGGCCCCGGTCGTTAATCAAAATGACGCCGTTATCTATTATTTCTTCCGCAATATAATGATGGCTGTGTTATTCATGTCATCTATTATTTTGTACTATTTTCGCCAGCGCATCATGCATTCGTGGAAAGCACACGTTCTTACATTTACAGCATGTATACTTTTTACGTTGACCATTATTGTTTTATCATGGCTATACTCCAGCCATTCGCCGTGGCTGAGCGTCAATTTTATCGACGATCTGAGCCATACCTTTACCCCGTTGTGGCAAAGTATTATCGGCTGGCTGCTGATGGCTGTTTGGTTAATCACGCTGATTTTATTAATTAGCTTGAGTAAACTGCGTAATATTTTTTGGTTCAGCGGCGCTTTTTTTTGCAGCGCTTATTTGTTCACGCTTTTCCAGCTGCTCTCCACCGCAGGGGAGCTGGATCAGACCTGGTACCAGGCGCGTTTTTTCGAAACGCTATGCACCTTGTTCCTGATTCTGGTGCTACTGGTTGACGTCTTTATCCTCTATCGCGAGTCTAACCACAAATATGTTCATTCGTATCAGAATTCGATCCGCGACCCGTTGACCCGCCTCTACAACCGCAGCTTCTTCTACGACACCCTTAACCAACAGCTGGCGAAGGTGAATGCCCAGCATCCGCTGTCGGTGCTCATCAGCGACCTCGACCATTTCAAACGCATCAACGATAGCTACGGCCATGTCGCCGGCGACAAAGTGATCCAGTTCGCCGCCTCGGTGCTGGAAAGCCATTCGCGGGTAGATGACGCCGCCGCACGCATCGGCGGTGAGGAATTTGCTCTGCTGCTGGTCAACACCGGTGAAAAAGAAGCGCAAGCGATCGCCGAGCGTATCCGCCTGGCGGTCAGTGCCGGGGAGAGCCATTTACCGGAGCGAATGACCATCAGCATGGGGGTGTATACCACCCACGACAATAGCGTGACAGCGGAAGCGTGCGTTCAGCGCGCGGACGAAGCCATGTATGAAGCAAAGAATAACGGACGTAACCAGGTGATCGTCTGGCATCGGCAGGGAGGGTGAAAAAAGGCCCGGATTAGCCCGGGCCGCAAAGAATTAATCTTTAGCCTGGAGATCGAGGATATTTTGTTCAAGTTTACGGATTAAGTGGAGCAAGGTTTCCACTTCCTGCTTCGAGACCCCTGAGAGGATTTCATCACGGGTCTTACCTATCACCTCTTCCATCTCGTTGATCAGCGGTTCGGCTTTTTCCGTCAGCTTGATGCGTTTGGCCCGCCGATCGCTTGCGCAGGTCTGGCGAGAAATGAGCCCTTTCTCCTCCAGCTGATCGAGCGTGCGCACCAGCGACGGCTGTTCAATACCGATAGCTTTCGCCAGCTGGATCTGCGACTGCTCAGGCGGCAGCTGGTGGATGTTATGCAGCGTGACCCAGTGGGTCTGCGTTAACTCCAGAGGTTTCAGGCGATGGTCGATTAGCGCGCGCCAAACGCGAACTAAACGTGCCAGATCAGAACCAAGTGGCGATTCCAATTTCATCTCCTTATAATTAGCTTGCTAAGTTATTATACTGGTTTTAGAATAGTGTGCAGCATTTGAATTATCAAAACAAATGAATTACTTGATTCAACAAAAACCAAAACAATGATTTACACTGTTAAAGAGTAGCACGTCCTGAGGTTACCCCTGTAATGGCAAAGGATTTTTGCTTGTGAAACTGAGTCTTAACACATCCGGATTGCCGCTGCAGGACCTGGTGTTCGGCGCATCCGTCTATTTCCCTCCGCTGTTCAAAGCCGTCTTGTTGGGTTTCTTTATCTGGTTGTTTTTACATCGCCAGCTGCGTGACTGGATGTATGCGGGCGATATCTGGCACCCGCTACTAATGGATCTCTCCCTGTTCGCGCTCTCGGTCTGTCTGGCCCTGGTATTGCTCATTGCCTGGTGATCTCCCTGTTATGAAAAGATTAAAATATCTGTCAACGCTGCTGGTCGCGGCCGTCGCCCTGATTGCCGCATGGTTGTTATGGAATTTCTACACTCAGTCACCCTGGACCCGCGACGGCAAAGTGCGCGCCGAGCAGGTTGGGATCACCCCTCAGGTCTCCGGCAGTATTCTGCAGTTGAACGTAACCGATAACCAACGGGTCAAAGCCGGGGAAGTATTGTTTACCATCGACGACACCCCCTATCGCATCGCGGTGCTGAACGCCCAGGCGCAGCTGGCGAAAGCCCAGGCGGAGGTGGCGAAAGCGCAGGCGGAGCAAAGCAAGGCCGCCAGCGAGGCTCGCCGTCGCCGAAGCCTGTCGCAAAATGCCATCTCGGCTGAAGACCTTGAGAACGTCAATACCGCCCTGAATACCGCCACCACCACCCTGGCTGCCGCCAGAGCGGGGGTCGGCGTAACCGAAGCGGCGCTGAAACATGCGCAGTGGCAGCTCAGCCAGACGGTTGTCAAAGCGCCGGTGGATGGCTGGGTGACCAACCTTTCCACCCGCGTCGGTGATTACGCTACCACCGGCCATCCGGTCTTTGCCCTGGTGGACAGCCATTCGTTTTACGTACTGGGCTACTTCGAAGAGACCAAACTGCGCCACATTCGCATCGGCGATCCGGCACAAATTATTCTCTATAGCAATCAGCAGACGCTAAAGGGCCATGTCGCGAGCATCGGCCGCGCGATTGTCGACCAGAGCGTGGAACAGGGAACCGGGCTGGTGGCCAACATCAAACCAAATATCCCCTGGGTTCGTCTCGCCCAACGCGTTCCGGTGCGAATTGCCTTTGATACGCTGCCGGCCGATGTCACCCTGGTCTCCGGCACCACCTGCACTGTCTCAATTGGCGGGCAGTAATGAACCTGCAGACCCTGTCGTGGCGCACACTCCCCTGGGTTAAAGCCACCCGGCCGCAGTGGCGGTACGCATTGCGCAACGGCATCGCGATGTGTCTTGCGCTGAGTATCGCCTATGCGCTGGATCTTGATGAGCCCTACTGGGCGATGACGTCCGCGGCGGTGGTCAGCTTTCCCACCGTCGGCGGCGTGATCAGTAAAAGTTTTGGCCGCATCGCAGGCAGCCTGCTCGGCGCCTGCGCCGCCCTGCTGCTTGCCGGTCATACACTCAACGATCCCTGGCTGTTTCTGTTCAGTATCTCCGGCTGGCTGGCGCTCTGCACCTGGGCCTGCGCCCTGTTCACCAACAACGTCGCCTACGCCTTTCAGCTGGCGGGCTATACCTGCGCCATCATCGCCTTTCCGGTGATTAACATCAGCGACAGCTACGAACTGTGGGTCATCGCCCAGTCGCGCGTCTGCGAAGTCATCGTCGGGATCCTATGCGGCGGGCTAATGATGATGATCCTGCCAAGCACCTCCGACGGCAGCAACCTGCTGACGGCCCTGAAAACCATGCACGCCCGGCTGCTGGAGCACGCCAGCCTGCTGTGGGTGCCGGAGACGACGGATGCCATTCGCACCGCCCATGAGAGCGTGATTGGCCAGATCCTGACCATGAACCTGCTGCGTATCCAGGCCTTCTGGAGCCACTACCGTTTCCGTCGGCAGAATCCTCTGCTGAACTACCTCCTGCATCAGCAGCTCAGAATGACCAGCGTCATCTCCAGTCTGCGACGGATGCTGCTGAACTGGCCTGACGCGCCGGCGAACACTCGCCAGGTACTGGAGTCGCTGCTCGCCGAGCTCGCCACCCCTCATGCCGACAGCTATCACGTTGCGCGGATCCTGGCGCCGCTGGCGCCGCGGCAGGATGCCGATTACCGGCACATCGCTTTCTGGGCGCGATTGCGCTATTTCTGTCGCATTTACCTGGAGAGCAGCCGCTGGATCCGCCGCGTTGAAAATGCCTCGGCGATCGCCGAGTTCAATGTGCCCGCCGCCCCGCCGTTAGCCCGCCATACCGATCAGGCGGAGGCGTTGCTCAACGGTGTCCGTACCTTTTGCGCGCTGGTGGCGATTGGCGCATGGGGGATCAGTACCCAGTGGACCAGCTGCGCGGCGGCCCTGACCCTGGCCTCCATCTGCTGCGTGCTCTACTCCGTATCCGCCTCGCCGTTTCGCTCGCTGACATTGCTGATGCAGACTCTGGTCCTGCTGTCGCTATTCAGTTTCGTGGTGAAGTTCGGCCTGATGGTGCAGGTAACCGACCTGTGGCAGTTTCTGCTGTTCCTGTTCCCGCTCCTGACCACCATGCAGTTATTCAAACTGCAGTGGCCCAAATACGCCGGCCTGTGGGGACAGCTTATCGTCTTTATGGGCTCGTTTATCGCCGTCACCAACCCGCCGGTGTACGATTATGCGGCCTTTTTCAATGATAATTTGAGCAAGATTGTCGGGGTAGGCTTTGCCTGGCTGGCCTTTGCGGTACTGAGTCCGGGCTCGGACGCCCGCAAAGGGCGACGCCATATCAGAGCGTTACGGCGTCACTTTGTCGATCAGCTCAGCCGTCATCCTCAGCACAGTGAGCATGAATTTGAATCGCTGGTCTATCACCACGTCAGTCAGCTCAGCCAGAGTAAGGATGCCCTGGCGCGCCGCTGGCTGTTGCGTTGGGGCGTCGTGCTGCTCAATTGCTCGCACGTCGTCTGGCAGCTTCGCGAATGGGAAACCCGCTCCGATCCTCTCGCCCAGGTGCGCGACCTGTGCATCAACCTGTTACGCGATGTGATGAGCGAGCGCGGCGTGCAGCAGCGCCCGCTGGCCTCCACCCTGCAGGAGCTGCAGCGGATCTGCGACGCCCTGAACCACCATCATCAGCCGGCGGCGCGGGAACTGGCCGCCGCGATTTGGCGACTGTACTGCGCCCTGTCGCAGCTGGAACAGGCCCCGGTGGCCGGCACAATTGGCGAAGGAACTACTTAATCACCCCGCAGGCAAACCGTTCGCCGCCGCCGCCCAGCGGCTGCGGACTGTCGGCCATGTTATCCCCGCCTACGTGGACCATCAGCGCTTTCCCTTTCACCTCCGCCAGCGTTTTCAGGCGCGGAGCAATAATCGGCTGGTCGGCTACGCCCGCATCGTTGACCACCAGCAGGGGCAGGTCGCCAAGATGCCCGGCCCCCAACGGCCCTTCGTGTTTGCCGGTATGCTGCGGATCGTAATGTCCGCCCGCCGCCCCGGCGGCCACGGCTTTACCTTCTTTCATCGCCGGCTGGCAGCTGCCTTCGGCATGAATATGAAACCCGTGCTTACCCGGCGGTAGCGCCCGCAGAGTGGGGGCGAACTCGAGTCCGCGGTCGGTTTCGGTGATTTTGACGCTGCCGATGGTCTGACCGACGCCCTGGGTGGTCACGAGATTAAGTTGCACATCTTCACTAACGGCCTGTGCGCCGGCGCAAAATGCGAGGGATAAGATCGCGAGAATACATCGTTGCATAACACCTCCGGATGGCTGTCTCCCTGTTAAGTGTAAACCAGGAACGCCTTTCCGGAGGGGAAATGCCCGTTACGGTACGTCGTACCCGAGCGCGGCTTTACGGATGCGGAACCACTGCTGACGGGTCATGCTGAGTTTTTCAGCCACAATCGCCGAGCGCACGCGCTCGATTTTGCCCGAGCCAATAATCGGCAGCGGCTGCGACGGCAGACGCAGCACCCAGGCATAAACTACCTGTTCGATACTGTCGGCGTTAAGCTCGTGCGCCACCTGCGCCAGCTCATCGCGCAGCGCCTGGAAGCCCTCTTCGTTAAACAGGCGACCACCGCCAAGACAAGACCACGCCATCGGACGAATACGCAGTTGCTGCAGCTGATCGAGAGTACCGTCGAGCAGCAGCGGCTGATGCACCGGTGAAATTTCGACCTGGTTGGTGGCGAGGGTAAACGGCAGACGTGACTGCAGCAAGGTGAACTGGGCGGTGGTAAAGTTCGAGACGCCAAAATGGCGCACTTTACCGCTATGATGCAGCGCGAGAAAAGCTTCGGCTACCTCGTCGGCGTCCATCAGTGGGTCCGGCCGGTGGATCAGCAGCAAGTCGAGATGGTCCGTCGCCAGATTACGCAGCGATTGCTCGGCGCTGAGCACGATGTGATCGCGGTCGGTAATGTAGTGGCCAATGGTGTTCTCAGCGCGCGCCCGGGTGGCGATACCGCATTTGCTGACGATTTCCATCCTGCTACGCAGATGCGGCGCTCGCTTCAGCGCTTCGCCAAAGGCAGCCTCACACTGATAATCGCCATAGATATCGGCGTGATCGACGGTGGTTACGCCTAAATCGAGATGCTGCTCAATAAAGCTGACCAGCTCGCCAGGCGACATTTTCCAGTCCATCAGACGCCAGTAGCCCATCACAAAACGTGAAAATTCCGGCCCCTGGGGAGCCATAGCAATACGCTGAACCATAACCGCTTCCTCAATAAAAAAGTGCTCTGAGTATACGTAATTTTTGGCTTAAAACAGTGAGGGTTGCTGCGGTTCTTCCGCCGGCTCCGGCCTGTGCGCGCGTATTTTGCGCAGCAGCCGTTGGCGGCAAAGACGCAAAACCTCCTGTTTCTGCGCATCGCTCATCGTTTGCCAGTTAAAACGTTCCTCACGGCTGCGGAAACAGCCGCGACAGTAGCCGCGCTCATCGGTCTGACATATTCCCCGGCACGGGCTCTGCACCGGGAAAAATTCTAACTGCTCTGCCACCACACGCCTCCTGTCCCCTCGTCTCCTTTCATTGAAGACGTTTCCCCGCGCCGACGCAAATTTTGTTCACTACGTGCTGCGCCAGCTAACATTTTTCCGCCGACGCTTGCATTAGACCAATCGGTCTACTACAGTGTGCAGCATGAACAGACACAGCGATTGCGATACCCGAGAACATATCCTGGCCACCGGCGAGCAGCTTTGCATGCATCGCGGTTTTACCGGAATGGGCTTGAGCGAACTTCTGAAGACGGCGGAGGTGCCCAAGGGCTCCTTCTACCACTACTTTCGCTCTAAGGAAGCCTTCGGCGTCGCGCTGCTTGAACATCACTACACCGGATATCTGCAGCGCCTGGTGGACCACTTCGATCATGGCGACGGTAACTATCGCGATCGCCTGCTGGCCTACTATCAGCACACGCTGAATCAGTTCTGCCAGCAGGGGATTATTAGCGGGTGTCTTACTGTCAAGCTATCCGCGGAGGTTTGCGATCTGTCGGAAGATATGCGCGCCGCCATGGATCGCGGAGCCAGCCAGATTATCGCCCTGCTGGGCGACGCGCTGGAGAAAGGACGTCAGGAAGGCAGTCTCGCATTTGACGGCGAGGCCATGACCCTGTCGCAGGTGCTGTATTCCCTGTGGCTCGGGGCCAACCTGCAGGCCAAAATTACGCGTAGCGCAACGCCGCTGGAAAGCGCCCTTGCCCACGCCAAACAGATTATTGCAGCGCCTGCGGTATAACAGGCGTTTTTATTTCATCAGTTACTAGACGACCGGTCTACTCAGGAGTCACTATGTCGGAAGCAAAATTATTCAGCCCACTGAAAGTCGGTGCGGTCACCGTCCCTAATCGCGTATTTATGGCGCCGTTGACGCGTCTGCGCAGCATTGAGCCGGGCGATATCCCTACTCCGCTGATGGGCGAATACTACCGTCAGCGCGCCAGTTCCGGGCTGATCATCACCGAAGCGACGCAGATCTCCGCGCAGGCCAAAGGCTACGCCGGCGCGCCTGGGCTGCACAGCCCGGAGCAGATTGCCGCCTGGCAGAAAATCACCGCCGGCGTTCATGCCGAAAACGGTCATATCGCCGTCCAGCTGTGGCACACCGGGCGTATTTCCCATAGCAGCCTGCAGCCTGGCGGCGCCGCCCCGGTAGCGCCTTCCGCGCTGAGCGCGGGCACCCGTACCTCACTGCGTGACGAAAACGGCCACGCCATTCGCGTCGACACCTCAATGCCCCGCGCCCTGGAAACCGCAGAGATCCCAGGGATCGTCAACGATTTCCGTCAGGCGGTCGGCAATGCCCGTGACGCCGGCTTCGATCTGGTTGAGCTGCACTCAGCCCACGGCTATCTGCTGCACCAGTTCCTCTCGCCATCGGCGAACCAGCGTACCGATCAGTACGGCGGCAGCGTGGAGAACCGTGCCCGTCTGGTGCTGGAAGTGGTTGACGCCGTGAGTCAAGAGTGGAGCGCCGAGCGCATTGGCATCCGCGTGTCGCCGATTGGCAGCTTCCAGAATGTGGATAATGGCCCGAACGAAGAAGAAGACGCGCTGTATCTGATTAGCGAGCTGGCGAAACGCGGTATCGCCTATCTGCACATGTCCGAGCCGGACTGGGCGGGCGGCAAACCTTACAGTGAAGCTTTCCGTCAGAAAGTCCGCGACCGCTTCCCGGGGGTGATCATTGGCGCTGGCGCTTACACAGTAGAAAAAGCCAACGATCTTATCAATAAAGGGCTGATTGATGCCGTGGCCTTTGGCCGCGATTACATCGCCAACCCGGATCTGGTGGCTCGCCTGCAGAAAAAAGCGCCGCTTAACCCGCAACGCCCGGAATCCTTCTACGGCGGCGGCGCGGAAGGCTACACCGATTACCCGACTCTGTAATCCCTCCATTGATAGCGGCGACGTATCGCCGCTATACTCAACGTTCTGATCTATCAAATAAACTGCATAGGGGACATTATGCGCTTACTCCACACCATGCTGCGCGTTGGCGACCTGCAACGTTCTATCGACTTCTATACCAACGTGTTGGGCATGAAGCTGCTGCGCACCAGCGAAAACCCGGAGTACAAGTACTCCCTCGCCTTTGTCGGCTACGGCGAAGAGAGCGAAACCGCGGTGATCGAACTGACCTACAACTGGGGCGTGGACAGCTATGAGCTGGGCACCGCCTACGGCCATATCGCGCTGAGCGTCGATAACGCCGCCGAAGCCTGCGAACGGATCCGTCAGAACGGGGGCAACGTCACCCGTGAAGCCGGGCCGGTAAAAGGCGGCACCACCGTCATCGCCTTCGTGGAAGATCCGGACGGTTACAAAATCGAGCTCATTGAAGAGAAAGATGCCGGCAAAGGTCTGGGCAACTAACGCTTCCCCACGCTGGCATATTTAATGCCATGGCTCGCCCGGGCGCTACGGCGCCCGTTGTTTTCACCCCTGCCTGCTGCAAGCCGCGGCAAAATTTGCCATAATGCGCGCTACTTTTTTCCAGCTAAGAGAATCTGATGTCCGAGAACGCTCAACTGAATGGTCTGTGCGACCGTTTCCGCGGTTTTTATCCGGTGGTGATCGATGTTGAAACCGCAGGATTTAACGCCAAAACCGACGCCCTGCTGGAGATCGCCGCCATTACGTTGAAGATGGATGAGCACGGCTGGCTGATGCCCGATGAAACGCTGCATTTCCATGTTGAACCTTTCGAGGGCGCCAATCTGCAGCCCGAAGCGCTGGCTTTTAACGGGATTAACCCGCATGACCCGCAGCGCGGGGCCGTCAGCGAATACGATGCCCTGCATGCCATCTTCAAAATGGTGCGCAAAGGGATGAAAGAGAGCGACTGCAGCCGGGCAATCATGGTGGCGCACAATGCCACCTTTGACCACAGCTTCACCATGACCGCCGCCGAACGCGCGGGACTTAAACGCAACCCTTTCCATCCGTTTGTTACCTTCGACACCGCCGCGCTAAGCGGGCTGGCGCTGGGCCAGACGGTGCTGTCGAAAGCCTGTATTGCCGCGGGTATGCCGTTCGACGGCGCGCAGGCTCACTCCGCCCTGTATGATACCGAGCAGACGGCGCAGCTGTTTTGCGAGATCGTGAACCGCTGGAAGCGTCTGGGCGGCTGGCCGCTGCCAGTGGCCACCCCGGAGTGATAAAAAAAGCGACTTCCAGGAAGTCGCTTTTTCACTGATGGCGGGAATTACTCCGCTTTTGGCTCGTCGGTATGGTACTTTGCCGCCGTCTCTTTGATCAGCTGCTGCAGTTCACCGCGCTGGTACATTTCGATGACGATATCGCAGCCGCCCACCAGTTCACCGTCTACCCACAGCTGCGGGAAAGTCGGCCAGTTGGCGTATTTAGGCAGCTCGGCGCGGATATCCGGGTTCTGCAGGATATCAACGTAAGCAAAACGTTCGCCACAGGCGGACAGCGCCTGAACGGCCTGGGCAGAGAAACCACAGCTTGGCAGCTTCGGCGACCCTTTCATGTACAACAGGATCGGGTTTTCAGCGATTTGGCGTTGGATCTTTTCTAAAGTCGAGCTCATTGTCGTGCTTCCTTAAACTTCTTTCTACGGCAGTAACTTGTCATTGTAGCGTCCTGTAGGCAGGACGGATAATAACATTTTTTTCACTATTCATATTTTATCTTCTGTTGCGCGAAGTTGCCTTAAAAATATCATTTTGCGGTCACAGGCGGGCGCTCATTGCGCATTTTCTGTGCGAGGCGGTCAATGTCTGACGCGTTTTCTTGCAATCGTTAACCAATCGACATTTTTGATACAAAAGAATATTAACTTTCCGGCTTTTTATGCTTTAGAATCATTCCGGTTTGTCATTCATCGTCAGGCATTTGTACATGTCTGTAATTAATCAGGGGATTGCTCAGTGGCGCGGCTAAACAAAATCGCGATATCGCTCTGTGCATTACTGTTCACGTCTATCTCATTCACGCCACTGGCTCAGGCATCAGGGCATACGCACGCCTCCGCTTCGCCAAAAGCGTTGCCCGCGAAAAGTGGCTCAGAGCGCAAGAAAAAAGCAACCAGTCAAAAAACTAAAACCACCGCTAAAACCACCAGTAAAAAGTCCTCGCGCACCCGGCTCCCTACCCGCACTACCGCAGCAAGCCAAACCGCACTTCATCGTCAGGCCGCCGGCGCGACGAAAAAATGCGTGCTGCGTAAAGGTTATAAAAAGCAGTGCGCGAAAACGGTCGCCGCCAGCGCCGAGCCGACCCTGGCGCTAAACAGCGTCAAAAGCAAATGCGTGGTGCGCAAGGGCTATAAAAAACGCTGTAAGCCCGAGGCCAGCGAAGCGAATTTAACGATCGCCGACGCCCACAAGGTCCGGGTGCAAAAGGCGCAAAGTACCGCGATGAACAAACTGATGGGCCAGTTGGGTAAACCCTATCGCTGGGGCGGCACCTCACCGCGCACCGGGTTTGACTGCAGCGGGCTGGTCTATTACGCCTATAAGGACCTGGTCAAGATCCACATCCCGCGTACGGCCAACGAAATGTACCACCTGCGCGATGCGCGTCCGGTGGATCGTGATGAACTGCAGAGCGGCGATTTAGTCTTCTTCCGCACCCGCGGACGGGGCGCTGCCGACCATGTCGGCGTCTACGTCGGCAACGGAAAATTCATTCAGTCGCCGCGCACAGGTCGTGATATTCAAATCACCTCCCTGAGCGAGGATTACTGGGTTCGCCATTATGTCGGCGCTCGTCGCGTCATGACGCCGAAAACCATTCGCTGATCCCGGTCTGCCGCTGCGGCGGCAGACCGCCTCTCCTGCTCGATATCCATCCCCACCCGCAAGGGATATTGCAGATTGCTCTCTTTGCCCGGCGTATCACGACGATAGCGGGTCGGTGACATGCCAAAGTGACGGTGAAAGGTCCGGCAGAAAGCGGCTTGTCCCTCGTATCCCAGGCACTGAGAAATACTCTGTATCGACGCCTGCGTCTGCGTTAAATAGATTGTCGCAATCGTCATCTTTCGTCGGCTGACGTAGCTCGCCAGCGTGCAGCCCGTTACCATGGCGAATTGTCGCTGGAAGTACCAGTGTGAGTAGCCGGACTTTTTCGCAATCGCGCTCACCGACAGGGTGTCGAAAATATGTGCTTCGATCCAGTCAACAATCCCCTGCACCACCGGGATCATTTTCGCGCTCACCACCTCATCTGTTTTTGCCATCGTCGTCATCCTGGGGAAATTACTGCTGGCGGCTATATTTGTCATACAAATTAAAAAATAGACAATGAATTATTGGCATAGCGACGATTGCCTG
Source organism: Klebsiella sp. K47 (assembly GCF_051858335.1). Lineage (NCBI taxonomy): Bacteria > Pseudomonadati > Pseudomonadota > Gammaproteobacteria > Enterobacterales > Enterobacteriaceae > Klebsiella > Klebsiella sp. K47. Next base: position 15,166 of record NZ_JBPYUI010000010.1, on the reverse strand, counting down.
AGCGCATATTTTTATTAATCGTTTGATATTAAAGATTTATTTTTTGTTCAGCGCATTGCGTGACAGCGGCGAAGCAGAGTAGTTAATTGCCATGCGAGTTCGCAAATCCGCAGAGGGCATCTCCTTATACATGGTTGCAACAATTTTGGCGGCTTATTGCCCACTCCTGCAGAAAACGGTTAAGCCTTCACCACATGCACCGGAGATAATAGCCTTTATCGTTGTAAGGCTTTTCACTGCTTGCGGCAAATGTTAACATTCTCAATACAATAACACGCCCGGGACGCGACAGCGTCGGGCGGTCAGAACACGATTCAGGTGAAAACCTCATCCTGTCAATGTGAGATAAAACAAAAAGTTATAAGGAGAGTAGCAATGTCGTTTGAATTACCTGCATTACCATATGCAAAAGACGCCCTGGCGCCGCACATTTCCGCAGAAACCCTGGAATATCACTACGGTAAACACCACCAGGCGTATGTCACTAACCTCAACAACCTGATCAAAGGCACTGCGTTCGAAGGCAAGTCCCTCGAAGAGATCGTCCGCACGTCTGAAGGCGGCGTATTCAACAACGCAGCGCAGGTCTGGAACCACACCTTCTACTGGAACTGCCTGGCGCCTAACGCCGGCGGCGAACCGGAAGGCGAACTGGCGGCCGCAATCGCCAAATCTTTCGGCAGCTTCGCGGATTTTAAAGCCAAATTTACCGATGCCGCGGCGAAAAACTTCGGCGCTGGCTGGACCTGGCTGGTCAAAAATGCCGACGGCAGCCTGGCTATCGTCTCCACCAGCAACGCCGGCACCCCGCTGACCACCGACGCGAAGCCGCTGCTGACCGTTGACGTTTGGGAACACGCCTACTACATCGACTACCGCAACGCCCGTCCAAGCTACCTGGACCACTTCTGGGCGCTGGTTAACTGGAAGTTTGTTGCGGCTAACCTGGCGGCATAAACGACAAACCGCAGCGGGGTCTCCCCGGCTGCGGTTTTTTTTTGCCCTTGCCCAGCCGATGATTACTGGCTGGCGAAAGCCTCTTCCGGCTGCGCTCGCCCGCTAAACCAGACCAGCAGCAGCGCCAGACCAGCGATAATCGCGCCCATCACCGGCACAAACGCATAGCCCAGTCCACCAGAGATCACCGCCCCACCGGCGGCGGCGCCCAGCGCGTTGCCGAGGTTGAACGCGCCGATATTCACCGAAGAAGAGAGCCCCGGCGCCTCATGCGCTACGCGCATAACCCGCATCTGCAGCGGCGGAACCACCGCAAAGGTTGCTGCGCCCCAGACAATCATGCTGATGGCCGCCCAGGCCTGGGATTGCGCCAGCAGCGGGATCGCCAGCATGATCGCCATCAGCAGCAGCAGAAAGCCCTTCAGCGTGCCGGAGACCGACCGGTCAGCAAATTTGCCGCCCAGATAGTTGCCTAGCGAAAAACCGACGCCAATCAGCACCAGCATCGCGGTTATAAACAGCGATGAAGCGTGGGTCAGCGTATTGAGCACTGGCGAAATGTAGGTATATAGCGTAAACATCGCCCCGGCGCCCAGCACGGTGGTCAGCAACGCGGATAGCACCTGCGGGCGCAGCAGGACAGAAAGCTCTTTTTTGACATCAGGACGTTCCCCCGCGCTGCCCTTCGGCAGGGAGAACCACAGGCTAACCATCGCCAGCAGGCCTAATCCCGCAGTAGCAAGGAAGGACATCCGCCAACCGATGGTTTCGCCAAGCCAGGTGGCCGCCGGCACGCCGCCAATGTTGGCGATGGTCAGGCCCATAAACATAGTGGCTACCGCGCTGGCCTGCTTATGCTTTGGCACGACGCTGGCCGCCACCACCGATCCCAGGCCGAAAAAAGCGCCGTGGTTGAGGCTGGTAATAATGCGCGACAGCAGCAGCGTGGTGTAATCCGGCGCGATGGATGACAACAGGTTGCCAACGGTGAAGATCCCCATCAGAAAAATCAGCGCATTGCGCCGTGCGCGATGCGACAACAGCAGCGTCATCAGCGGTGCGCCGACCATGACGCCGATGGCATACGCACTGATCAGCATTCCCGCTACCGGTATCGAGACGTCCACACCTTTCGCAATCACCGGCAGCAATCCCATCGGGGAGAACTCGGTGGTACCGATGCCAAAGGCGCCGATCGCCAGCGCAAGTAAAGGAAAGTTGATTTTCATTCAATGACTCCATCAGACCGTCAGAGAGGACGGCGTAACATCAGAAGTCAAAAGCATGACATCAATCACAAAAAAACAAAAGTGAACGAAATGACAAAAGATTTTTGCAGAATTGATAATAATGGCGGGATATGGGGAGGAAGCGGCCTCCTCCCTCAGCGAAACATTAGTGCAGTATGGCGGTCAGGCTGAAAGCGACAATCACGCCGAGAGCAATAATCGTGGTGATCAGCGAAAACTTTAAATTGGTATCCATCATTTTTCCCTCTTGTTATCCCCACACCAAAAGTGAGCTTGCTCATTTTTGCACAAAAAATCGCAAAAATCTTCCGGGATTTAGGGCGATGCACATTTTTGCTCTTCCACTTTGCCCCAAGATCGGACAAAATCCCACGCTAATTTAAAAGCGTATCGGCCATTGACCCCTTCCTGTCGTTCTGTGTCGTTTTCCCGACGTGATGCAATGTTGAAAATTGTATTCAGGGTGTGTGTAGGCAAACGTTTACGTATCGATGATCAGGCGATCAGGTCAAGGCATGGAGTGAGATGTAATGGCAACTATTAAAGATGTAGCGAAACGCGCAAACGTTTCCACTACAACTGTGTCACATGTAATTAACAAAACCCGTTTCGTTGCCGAAGAGACGCGTAATGCGGTATGGGCGGCGATCAAAGAGCTGCACTACTCGCCGAGCGCCGTGGCGCGCAGCCTGAAAGTCAATCACACCAAATCGATTGGCCTGCTGGCGACCAGTAGCGAAGCCGCCTATTTCGCTGAAATTATTGAGTCCGTTGAAAAGAGCTGCTTCCAGAAGGGCTATACTCTGATCCTCGGTAACGCGTGGAACGATCTGGAAAAACAGCGCGCCTATCTGTCGATGATGGCGCAAAAGCGCGTAGACGGTCTGCTGGTGATGTGTTCCGAGTATCCGGATTCGGTATTGAGCATGCTGGAAGAGTACCGCCATATCCCGATGGTGGTGATGGACTGGGGCGAGGCGAAAGCCGACTTTACCGATGCGGTGATCGATAACGCCTTCCAGGGCGGCTATATCGCCGGACGCTACCTGATTGAACGCGGCCATCGCGAAATCGGCGTGATCCCGGGTCCGCTGGAGCGCAACACCGGCGCGGGGCGACTGGCCGGCTTCATGCAGGCGATGAAAGAGGCGCATATCAGCGTGCCGGAAAACTGGATTGTGCAGGGCGACTTCGAGCCGGAGTCCGGCTACCGCGCAATGCAGCAGATCCTAAACCAGCAGCACCGCCCGACGGCGGTCTTCTGCGGCGGCGATATCATGGCGATGGGCGCTATCTGCGCGGCGGATGAAATGGGACTGCGAGTGCCGCAGGACATTTCGCTGATCGGTTATGATAATGTGCGCAACGCCCGCTATTTCAGCCCGGCGTTAACCACCATTCATCAGCCGAAAGATTCCCTGGGCGAGGCCGCATTTAACATGCTGTTGGATCGTATCGTCAACAAGCGTGAAGAGTCGCAGTCTATCGAAGTGCACCCTCGTCTGGTTGAGCGCCGCTCGGTAGCGGATGGCCCGTTTGTCGATTATCGTCGTTAAGGCATCTGGCGGGCGCGGATCTCTCCGGCGCCCGCAGCCACTCCCGATTCAGCGTGTCGCTGTCCCCCAGATAGTCAAGCATCCAGTTCAGCGCCGGTGAGGCATCGTTCTGCTGCCACGTCAGGCAGCAGGCGGCATCCGGGAACGGATTTTCCAGCGCCAGCGCAGTCCACTCGCCGCGATCTATCCATGGACGGGCGAAATGGCTCGGCACCATGCCGACGCAGAGTCCTGCCGACAAACAGGTTGCTGATGATTCCCAGTCAGGGACGACTACCCTCTTCTGGTTATCCAGCAACCATGTTGTCCGTTTAGGCAACGAGCGCGAGGTATCCTCCCGCACCAGCGACGGCCAGTTACGCAGGACGTCGTCGCTCAGGGGTCCATCCATCTTCGCCAGCGGATGATCGCTCGCCACCACGCAGTCCCAGCTCAGCATCCCCATATCGCGGAACGCATAGCGACCGCCGACCGGAATAGATCGCGTTGCGCCAATCGCCAACTCAACGCGGCCGTCGGCCAGCGCATCCCATACACCATTGAATACTTCCTGAAAGACGATCAGTTCGACGTCGGGAAAATGGCGATAGAAATCGACGATCATCTGACGCATCCGCGCCGGTTTCACAATATCATCCACTGCGATCGACAACTGTCCGCGCCAGCCGTTCGCAATTTGCTGACACTGCTGGCGGGTGATCTGCATTTTTTTGATAACAGAGCGCCCTTCCTGTAAAAACCAGACCCCGGCGGGGGTCAACTCCACATCACGATGGCGACGCTCAAATAAGGGAACGGCGAGCCACTCTTCGAGCTGACGCACGGTATAGCTGACCGCGGAAGGCACCCGGTGAAGCTCCTGCGCGGCCGCGCTGAAGCTGCCGTTACGGGCGACGGCATCAACCACTTCCAGAGAGTATTCAGACCACATTTTCTGCCTGCAAAATTTTTGAATGCATGTGACAAATATTAGCGTTTCACAAGCCACAATGCACTCCCTACACTCTGCGGCATCGTACCTGTACACCAACTATGAGAACGTTATGTCACAACCCGGGAAAGGATTTTTAGTCTGGCTGGCCGGCCTGAGCGTGCTGGGCTTTCTGGCCACCGATATGTACCTGCCGGCGTTTGCCGCCATGCAGCAGGATCTCAACACCTCCGCCGCCTCCATCAGCGCCAGTCTGAGCCTGTTCCTCGCCGGCTTCGCGCTGGGCCAGCTGTTCTGGGGACCGCTGTCGGACCGCTATGGACGTAAACCGGTGCTGCTGAGCGGCCTGGCGATTTTCGCGGCCGGCTGTCTGGGGATGCTGTGGGTGCACAACGCCACCCTGATGCTGGCGCTGCGCTTTCTGCAGGCGATTGGCGTCTGTGCCGCGGCCGTTACCTGGCAGGCGATGGTCGCCGATTACTATCCTGCCCAGCGCACGAACCGCATCTTCGCCACCATTATGCCGCTGGTAGGACTGTCGCCGGCGCTGGCCCCGCTGCTGGGCAGCTGGCTGCTGGTGCACTTCGAGTGGCAAGCCATCTTCGCCACCCTGTTCGCCATCACTCTGCTGCTGATGCTGCCTGCCCTGCGCCTGAAGGCAGCCGCGAAGTCAGTAGTAGTGACGCAGCAAAAGATCACCTTTCTCGCGCTGCTGCGCTCCCGGGAATACAGCGGCAACGTCCTGATCTACGCCGCCTGTTCCGCCAGCTTCTTCGCCTGGCTTACCGGTTCACCTTTTATCCTGCATGAAATGGGCTATGGCCCAACCGCTATCGGCCTGAGCTATATTCCGCAGACCATCGCCTTTCTGGTGGGAGGCTATGGCTGTCGCGCGCTGCTGCAGAAATGGTCCGGTCAACAGATGCTGCCGTGGCTGCTGGTGATTTTTGCCGTCAGCGTAGCCGCCACCTGGCTGGTGGGCCTGCAAACCCATGCCTCGCTGGTGGCGTTAATGATCCCGTTCTGCATGATGGCGGTGGTCAACGGCGGGATCTACCCCATCGTGGTTGCTCAGGCGCTGAAGCCTTTTCCGCAGGCGACCGGCCGCGCGGCGGCGCTGCAAAATACCCTGCAGCTTGGCCTGTGCTTCCTGACCAGTCTGCTGGTATCCGCGCTGATCGCCACGCCGCTGCTGACCACCACCAGCGTAATGCTGGTTTCGATTGGCTTAGCCGGAATAGGCTATCGCCTGCAGCAGACGCCGGAGCTGACACCCCACTCTTCCCACGCGTAATGCCCGTCGCCAGGGCCCGGACCAGTCGTTAGCATGCTAAGAAATTTTTATTGAAAGCCAGTACTTAGCGTCCTATACTGGATCCGGGTTCACATAAATAGAAAATAGTTACAGATTAACGGATGCAGGATGCCTCCGTTTCACCATGGAAGGCCTTTCGGCAAGGGTTATCTCCCTTCCTCTGTTTACGTCGGATAGCGACTTCACGGATTATCCGTGAGATTTCTCACAAAGCCAAAAAAGCGTCTACGCTGTTTTAAGGTTCTGATCACTTGGGCGTGATGGAGAAGCTATGAGTTCATCGTGTATAGAAGAAGTAAGTGTACCAAATGATGACTGGTACCGGATTGCAGCTGAATTATTAGGCCGTGCGGGAATTGAAATCAATGGCTCCGCGCCGTCCGACCTGCGGGTTAAAAATCCTCTCTTTTTTAAACGGGTTTTGCAGGAAGGTTCGCTGGGTTTAGGCGAAAGCTATATGGACGGCTGGTGGGAATGCGAGCGTCTGGATATATTCTTCCACAAGGTGTTACGCGCCGGGTTGGAAAAGCAGCTCCCACACCATTTCAAAGACACACTCCGCATCGCAGGCGCTCGTCTGTTTAATCTACAAAGTAAAAAACGTGCCTGGATTGTCGGTAAAGAGCACTACGACCTCGGCAACGATCTCTTCAGCCGGATGCTTGATCCCTATATGCAATATTCCTGCGGTTACTGGAAAGAGGCGCAGAGCCTCGAGGCCGCCCAGCAGGCTAAGCTGGATCTCATCTGCCGCAAACTGGAGCTGGAGCCAGGCATGCGGGTACTGGATATTGGCTGTGGATGGGGCGGTCTCGCCGAATATATGGCGCGAAATTATCAGGTCAGCGTCGTGGGTGTAACCATCTCCGCCGAGCAACAAAAAATGGCCCAGGCGCGCTGCGCCGATCTCGATGTAGAGATTCGTCTCCAGGATTATCGCGATCTGCACGACAGCTTTGACCGCATCGTCTCCGTTGGCATGTTTGAGCACGTGGGGCCGAAAAATTACGCTACCTACTTTGAGGTTGCCGACCGTAATTTGAAACCCAACGGCCGCTTTTTACTGCACACCATTGGTTCCAAGGTCACCGACCATAACGTTGACCCGTGGATCGATAAATATATCTTCCCGAACGGCTGCCTGCCTTCCGTGCGTCACATTGCCGAAGCCAGCGAGAAGCACTTTGTGATGGAAGACTGGCACAACTTCGGCGCCGATTATGACACGACCCTGATGGCCTGGTATGAGCGTTTCCTCGCCAGCTGGCCGGAAATTGCCGATAACTATTCTGAGCGTTTCAAACGCATGTTTACCTATTATCTGAACGCCTGCGCCGGCGCCTTCCGCGCCCGCGACATTCAGCTCTGGCAGGTGGTGTTCTCGCGCGGTATTGAACATGGACTGCGCGTCGCCCGTTAAATAACACTCCCCCGCTTATCGGCGGGGGATTTTTTTTCAGGCTTCATTGACCTTAGCCGCCATCTCTTTCGCGGCCAGCACGCGTTCGACCGTATCGACAACCGCCTGGGTCTGCGGATCAATCTCAATATTGACGCGATCGCCCAGTTTTTTCGCTCCCAGGGTGGTCCGCTGCAGCGTCTCCGGAATAAGATGCACGCAGAAACGGGTCGCCGTCACCTCACCCACCGTCAGACTAATGCCGTCAATACCGATGAATCCTTTATAGAGGATGTATTTCATCAGCGTTGGATCCTGCACTTTAAACCAGATCTGACGGTTATTTTCGGAAGTCAGAATCTTCACGATTTCCGCGGTGGTCATAATGTGGCCGGACATTAAATGCCCGCCGATTTCATCACTAAATTTCGCCGCTCGCTCGACGTTCACTTCATCGCCGACCTGAATATCACCAAGATTGGTAATCCGCAGCGTCTCTTTCATCAGATCGAAGCTGATGCGCGCGCCGTTGATTTCGGTCACCGTCAGGCAGCAGCCGTTGTTGGCTACCGAGGCGCCGGTTTCCAGCCCCTCCAGCATATGTGCCGGTAACTCAACCACGTGAGTGCGAAAATTGGGTTTATCATCAATGGAGACCACTTTCGCGGTTCCCTGAACAATACCAGTAAACATGTTTGGCTCCTGTTGAAAATCATGACGGTATCATTACCGCTTTCGCTATCGGGAACAATAACAGGAGGGCAAAGCGGTTGCCAGCGCGCTTCGTGCCTCGACTCTTTTTTCACTGGCTTAATAGCCAATCCTCGCTACAATAGACTGGAAATTCCTCATTTTTATCCCCTTGCTGCCAGTTACGGCGGCTTTTTTAGTCTCAAAATAACAACAATTCGAAGGTGTTCACGTGCAGAAGTATTTCGTTGAAGCGCGTCAGTTATTAGCTCTGGCTATACCCGTCATCCTTGCGCAGGTGGCGCAGACGGCGATGGGTTTTGTCGATACCGTGATGGCGGGTGGCTACAGCGCCACGGATATGGCCGCCGTGGCCATCGGGACCTCCATCTGGCTGCCGGCGATCCTCTTCGGCCACGGCCTTCTGCTGGCGCTGACCCCGGTGGTGGCGCAGCTTAACGGATCCGGGCGGCGGGAGCGTATCGCGCCTCAGGTGCGTCAGGGCTTCTGGCTGGCCGGCTTTGTCTCGGTGCTGATCATGGTCGTGCTGTGGAACGCCGGATACATCATCAGCTCCATGCATAACATCGATCCGCTGTTGGCTGAGAAGGCGGTTGGCTACCTGCGCGCGCTGCTGTGGGGCGCGCCGGGCTATCTGTTCTTCCAGGTCGCCCGTAACCAGTGTGAAGGGCTGGCAAAAACCAAGCCCGGGATGGTCATGGGCTTTATTGGATTACTGGTCAACATTCCGGTGAACTATATTTTTATCTATGGTCATTTCGGCATGCCCGAGCTGGGCGGCGTCGGCTGCGGTGTGGCGACGGCCTCCGTTTACTGGGTGATGTTCGCCACCATGCTGTGGTGGGTGCGCCGGGCGCGTACGATGCGCGATATCCGCTGCGCCGAGCGCTTCAGTGGCCCTGATTTTGCCGTCCTGTTACGGCTGGTGCAGCTGGGGCTGCCCATTGCTCTGGCGCTGTTCTTTGAAGTCACTCTGTTTGCCGTCGTCGCGCTGCTGGTCTCCCCGCTCGGGATCATTGACGTCGCTGGTCACCAGATCGCGCTTAATTTCAGCTCGCTGATGTTCGTTCTGCCGCTGTCGCTGGCGGCGGCGGTCACCATTCGCGTCGGCTTCCGCCTTGGCCAGGGCTCAACGATCGATGCCCAGGTTTCGGCCCGCACCGGCGTGGGCGTGGGGGTCTGCCTGGCGGTATTTACCGCTATCTTTACCGTCCTGATGCGTAAGCAGATTGCGCTGCTGTATAACGATAATCCCGAGGTGGTGACGCTGGCCTCGCACCTGATGCTGCTGGCGGCTATCTATCAGATCTCCGACTCTATTCAGGTGATCGGCAGCGGCATTCTGCGCGGCTATAAAGATACGCGGTCTATCTTTTTTATTACCTTTACCGCGTACTGGGTGCTGGGTTTGCCAAGCGGCTATCTGCTGGCGCTGACCGATATGATTGTGCCCCGCATGGGACCTGCCGGTTTCTGGTGCGGATTTATCATCGGTCTGACCTCCGCCGCCATCATGATGATGCTGCGGATGCGTTTTCTGCAGCGCCAGCCTTCCAGCATCATCTTACAGCGCGCTGCGCGCTAACTTGTCTAAGCCCGCCGCTCCGGCGGGCTTTTTCGTTCTTCGCTATAACGGCGCGTTGTACATTCCGTTACTCCCTGACACCAAAGACTCACTGATAGCCTCCCGGCAGGCGCTTATAGTGTTGCCAACAGCCCCGCAGTGGGGTTACTCAAGAAACCAAGTCGAGGATTTCAGAATGAAAAAAGTATTAGCTCTGGTCGTTGCCGCTGCTATGGGTCTGTCATCAGTTGCTTTCGCTGCCAATGCGGCAAGCACCACCCCGAGTGCAGCAGCCAGCCATACTACCGTTCACCATAAGAAACATCACAAAGCGGCCGCGAAACCGGCAGCCGAGCAGAAAGCGCAGGCGGCGAAGAAACACCACAAAGCCGCTGCTAAACCGGCAGTCGCGCAGAAAGCGCAGGCGGCGAAAAAACACCATAAAGCCGCTGCTAAACCGGCAGTAGCGCAGAAAGCGCAGGCGGCGAAGAAACACCATAAAACGACGCACCATGCAGCTAAACCGGCGGTTAAACCGGCGGCATAATGGTCAGGGCGTTAAGGTGATAAACCGGCGCTGAACAGCGCCGGTTTTTTTTCAGGAGGACATCATGCTGCAACGCTATCGCTTCGAATTGCTGCTGTTACTGCTCATCGTCTGCGCGCTGTTTACCCTGCGTTTGATGTTTAAATAGCTGGCTGCTGAACCCATTTACGGGCCGGCGGCGTATAGTCGCGAAAACCGGCGATAATCTCGTCTGCCGAGGTAGCGAACGGCAGCATCTCCGCGTAGCGCGGGTGCATAAACCCTTCCCGTACCATGTTATCGACCATCGCCTGAAGCGGATCGTAATAACCCTTAATATTCAGGAACGCGCACGGTTTCTCATGGATCCCCAGCTGCGCCCAGGTCCATTGTTCGAAAATCTCCTCGAGCGTCCCCGCCCCGCCCGGCAGGGCAATAAAGCCATCCGCCAGCGCCGCCATTTTGGTTTTCCGCTCGTGCATATCCTCGACCACATGCAGCTCCGTCAAGCCGCGGTGGGCAATTTCCCGCTCCACCAGGCCGCGCGGCATCACGCCGATCACCACGCCACCGGCCTCCAGCGCCGCATCGGCGACCGCCCCCATCAGACCAACTTTGCCGCCGCCATAGACAAGCGCCAACCCCTGCTGCGCCAGCGTACGTCCAACCAGACGGGCGGTTTCGAGGTACAGCGGATGTTCGCCAGCTGAAGAACCGCAGAAAATACCAATCGATTTCATCTTCGTTATGACTCCTTCTCTTCTGGTGGCCGATAATTTAACACATCGGCAACCCTTCCGCGCAGGTTTGGACTGGCTGAAAAATAAGACCCGTGATGCTCGCTGGCGAAGAAATATCCTTGTGGTTCAGTAAAATATATCCGGAATGAGTAAAAGTTCCGCAATCGCATGCAATGTGCAAGAAAAGTGACGTTTACCTCTTGCCACATCCCCTCCCTGCCGCTAATATGCGTCCCCGTTGTCACCACAACATTGCGTTCGTAGCTCAGTTGGTTAGAGCACCACCTTGACATGGTGGGGGTCGTTGGTTCGAGTCCAATCGAACGCACCATAATGCGTTTATAGCTCAGTTGGTTAGAGCACCACCTTGACATGGTGGGGGTCGTTGGTTCGAGTC
>NZ_JBPYUI010000010.1:0-3720 GCF_051858335.1 Klebsiella sp. K47 | reverse complement strand
CAATTAAACGCACCATAATGCGTCTGTAGCTCAGTTGGTTAGAGCACCACCTTGACATGGTGGGGGTCGATGGTTCGAGTCCATTCAGACGCACCAATCATCTTTCCTTCTGTAATTCCTGAATTTTATCACCTGCTCCCCGTTGGTATTGCTGACTTAAAATGTTGTGTTTTGGCAAAGCGTTTTCCTTGCATAGTCCATACTAGTCCACATGAGTGCTAAGGAAGCCAACCCTTTTAATGAGCATCAAAAATCGATCAACAGACCACGCCGTTTAATTTCTTAATGATAATCATTCCATTCATCATAAATATATGCATATGCAAATCGATATATCAGATACCCCACCAGGAATTCCACAACTGAAAGTAAACCCCAGAGAAATTTATATTCATTTACTGAGAAAAAAAAGAACCAACCAGCCAGCGCGATACCTGAAGCACCTAATCCCATCCCAGCCCCTCTGATAACACGGGAAAGCAGGATGAGTAATGTTCGTTTTATATTCATAATCCACCAAAGAAATATTCACATATTTTGTTAAATTCTGCTGGATTCTTATCACTGACCATACACGCTGTTTCGAAAGGTTTTACAATATCCTCAACAAGAAAATACAGAAGATCCAGATCTCCCAGATTTTGCAGTTTATCATGCAGTACCGGATTTCTGCGCTTCAGATATCGGGACGTGTATATTGCTCTGGATGTTTCAGCTCCAACGGATAATAATAATCCGGCAAGACTTCCTGCAAAAAAAGCGGACACTCCTCTTGAGGCTATAGCTTCGCCTAATTTTACTCCGGTCAGCTCAGTGAATGCCATCTGATCCTACCCGCGTAATGTGGACACAACCCTAAGCGAGGTTCTGGTTTTCAAATTGTTCCGGACTGAGACCGCCACAGGCACTGTGACGACGCCACCGATTGTAATCACACTCAATATAATTAAACACTGCTGTCCGCATGATTTCCCGGCTGACAAAGTCCTCTCCGTGGATACATTCCACCTTCAGCGTATGGAAGAAGCTTTCCGCACAGGCATTGTCGTAACAACAACCTCTGGCGCTCATACTCCCCCGCAGATTATGGCGTTTCAGCAAGCTCTGGTAATCCGTTGAACAGTACTGACCGCCTCTGTCTGTATGCACGATGACGTTTTCCGGACGTTTACGCCGCCACAGCGCCATCTGTAACGCATCGCAGGCAAGCTGTGCTGTCATCCGTGAGGACATCGACCAGCCAATGACTGACCGCGACCACAGATCGATAACCACGGCCAGATAAAGCCAGCCTTCACCAGTGCGAAGATACGTGATGTCACGCACCCACTTCTGATTCGGGCCGCTGGCGTAAAAGTCCTGCTTCAGCAGATTCTCTGAGACTGGCAGACCATGTTCGCGGTAACTGACCGGACTGAACTTTCGTGAAGCTTTCGCCCGTAGCCCCTGACGACGCAGGCTGGCAGCCACGGTTTTCACGTTGAACCGGTAAACCTGGGCACGAAGCTAATCCGTCAGGCGTGGCGCGCCATAGCGTTGTTTTGCGTCACTGATTGCTTCCCTGACGACGTTATCACAGACAAGGCGGAACTGCTGACGCCGGTTTACCTGATAACGACGCTGATGCCAGATGTACCAACCACTACGGGTAACCTGAAGTACACGGCACATGGCTTTGATACTGAATTCAGCCTGATGTTTTTCGATGAAGACATACTTCATTTCAGGCGCTTCGCGAAGTATGTCGCGGCCTTTTGGAGAATGGCCAGTTCCTCATCCCGTTCTGCCAGTTGACGTTTCAGACGGGCGATCTCAGCGGACATTTCCTGCTCGCGTTCAGAAGAAGAGAACTGATTTTGCTGTTTGCTTCGCCAGTTGTAGAGCTGTGATTCATACAGGTTAAGTTCGCGGGCGGCAGCTGCCACCCCAATGCGTTCAGCCAGTTTCAGGGCTTCCTGACGAAATTCAGGAGTGTGCTGCTTGCGTGGCTTTTTGGTGGTTGATGTTGGTTTTGTCATGTGAGTCACCTCTGGTTGAGAGTTTACTCACTTAGTCGCGTGTCCACTATTGCTGGGTAAGATCAGACTGCTGCCACTTCCTGGCACCAGATAGCTCGCTACCTTCATCACCATCATCCCCTCAGAACCATACATAGCTACAGCCCTATAAAAAACAGATAAATAATAACAAAATCAGAACGAAGCAGTAATCCATAAACAGCCATTAATAAAAACCGTGATAATACTATTCAAATTTACTTAAGGAAATTTGAAATCATTATCCCTTATGGACGAGTCCAGCACATCCTCAATACTATCAATCTTAATATTTTTTTCACCAAATGAATTTGAAGAGCATTCTTTAGCACTTATAGTCTTTCCATTTTTCTTAATATCAAGAAACGCTACGGCACCAGGTTTTTCTTCAGGAACACCAAGAATATAGGAATAAGCCCCTTTATTGAAACCAAAATAGGTTGTATAGGTACTTAAATCCAACCATCTTTTCAATTTATTTTTGACATCAAAGTTCACTTCAAGCTCAACAGCACCAGTATCCACTTTTTTGAGTAAGTACCGGGATTTGTTTTCATTATTTGCGAAAAAATATTGCCACTTTTTTTCTGCCCCAGATAATTCACATAATGCAATTAATGTTTCATCATTATCACATTCTTCATAAGATTTTTTTGTTATATTTTGCATTGCTCTTTTGAAAAATATAACTTTGGGCACAGACATATTGGCATTGATAAATGGCATATCATTGTTAATAGTGAATATGAGAGTATCCTTTCCAACAGATAATGTTGCTTCACCAACACTACCAAATGTGCTTTCAAAAGATACCACTCCAACATTATCTTTAATTATGCCATTAATATTTCTATCATTATCTTCAGCACAATCAATTCTATTACCATCATTAGTTATAAAACAATATTTACCTGTAAGGTGGGTACCGTTCTCGAACAAATCCAATGTTAACGATTGCGATTCACTCTCATTGACCCAATGACCTGAAAAACTGGCCATTGAATGAAAGGAAATGAATAATAAAAACAATAATATTTTATTCATATATTAACCCTTAAACAATCATTGACTCTATTTATCCAGCCAGTGAGGAATCGAACCTGAGTATTAGGTTCACCGTTAGTTATAGTTAAAGAACGATAATATTATTTTCTAACCTCTGCGATGCGTGACAGTAATTGCTCCTGATCTTCAATTGCATTAATACAATGAATCATATCATCATCCATTGTGTTACTCACAACTAAGTTTATATTGTACTCATTATGAAGCATTTTTCGTACCTGTGTAACAGCGCGACCTGATGTAATTGTCCAGTCATATAACATTGAGGCTATTTTTATAGTCTCAAGCTTACAAAAACCTTTTGGCTCCCAATAATGATTATAATAAATAATCTCTGCCTGTTCCTTTGTCATATTTCTGAGAGTATTGGTAGTTGCTTCAATTCCGAGATCACTAGGTGCATATGCTCTCCAGGTCGCAATAGTGATCCCCATATTAGTCTCACCACCGCGATCATTAGGATCGTTAACATATCCCCCTTCATGTTGAAGTATTACACTGGAAATTTTAGAAAATAGCTCTCTACATCTTTCTTTAATACGGATCGCCTCCAAAAACACCACCGGATGCATATGCCACGGCTCCGACCCCAGCGCAACGCCCTTTTCGGATACCGTCT